>CAMDOY010000110.1 GCA_945903655.1 Rhizobium sp. Q54
CCTTGGCCGGGCGGTCCATGGATGGGGCGGTCGGCAGGTCCGAACCCCCTGTGGAAACGGTTCGTGAGCCCATCCTCCATCAGAACGTCCCGCCGCCCGCCGCCGTTGCCGAAGCGCCGCCGAGCCCGCCCGTCTTCCATGAGCCCCCGGCCCCCGAGCAGGCGGCTCCCGCCGCTCCCGCCAAACCTGCCTCGCCTGAGCCCAGAGTCTGGGAGCGTCCTTCATCGTTCCGGGCTTCAACCCTGGGCGCCGCCCGGTCGGTGGCCCCGGCGGTGGTGGCTTCCGGCGCTGTGGCCGCTGGCGCTGCGGCCATCGCCGCAGCGGCGACTCCTGGCCCGAGCAAGGATGAGGAGCCCGTTTCCGAACCTGCGGTGGCTGAGCCCGTCGCTGACGCCGAGGCTGTTCCCGGCGCGCCCGAGCTTGAGGACCACGTCGAACGCGCCATTGCGGAGGCGCTGGCGGATGAGAGCCTTGCAAGCCCTGTTGAGGAGCAAGACCTCCCCAGCGCGTCAGAGAGCCATGACGCGCCGTTTGCAGAAGCGCCGCGCCAGCCCAGTAGCCTGAGGCAGGCTCTGGGACTGCAAGACTTGCCGCCGCAAGAGCCCGCCCCGCAGACCGCCGAGGCGCCGCAGCAGGACGTTGCGCCGGTTGTGGAAGAGCCCAAGGAAGAGCCGAAGCCCGCCCCGACCCCGCTCATCGAGGTGGAGGCCAATCCCTCCGTCGCCGCCGGTTACGCATGGCTCGAACGGGCGCTCTCCAGCGAGGATGGTCGCAAATCTCCAGCGCTCGAATGGTTGCGGGCGCGCCAGCGCGCCGCAGGTTCCGCCGAGCCAGTCAAGACGGGCGCGCCGCCGCCAGATCGGGTCGAGCAAATCCTCGCGCCCATTGAAGAGCCCGTCGCCGAGGCCGCGCCTGAAGCGCCGCGCGTCGTTGAACCAGAGGTTGAGGCCGCCCCGGAAGCTGCTGCGCCGCATGAGCCAGAGCCCGAATCCGCGTTGCAATCAGAGCATGAGCCCTCCGCTGAGGCCCCTGCGCAGATCGAGCACGAGGACGCGGCGGCTTTGGAGGGCGCGTCCGAGACTGCATCCCATGACGCCAGCGCGGAGCAGGAAGCTCTGGCGCAGGCGGGCGCCCCAGAGCCTGAGCCCGAGCCCGAAGCCCCTGTGTCGCCAGCTCCCACCATCATCGGGCGCTATTCCAGCGGTGGTTCGGATTTCACGCTCTATTCGGATGGCTCCATCGACGCGCAAACCGATCAGGGCATGTTCCATTATGGGTCCATGGCGGAACTGCGCGCGCACATCGAGTCCTTGAACGCGCAGTCCTAACAGGTCTTCCTATTTGATCAGGGGAAGAATCGCCTTGAAATCGGGCGTGCCCGCGCGCCCGACCCATTCGAAAATCACCATCTCGGTCGTGACGGGATGGACGCCCGCCTGCTCCATGCGGCGCATCGCGATCTCGCACGAGGCCTCTCGCCTTGAGGCGATGGCGTCCGCCACCACGAACACCGCATAACCCGATTGCAGCAGTTCGAGCGTGGTCTGCAGCACGCAGATATGGGCCTCGATCCCCGTGATGACGATCTGGTTTCGCGATGCGCCCTCGCGCAAATGGGCGAGATGGGCTGCAATGGCGGGATCCTGCGCACAGGAGAAGGCCATCTTGTCAAAAACGCGGGCTTCATCGCCCGCCGCGTCGCGCAAGACCTCAACCGTGGGGCCAATGCCCCTGGGATATTGCTCGGAGATCGTGACGGGGACGCCAAAATGGCGCGCCGCCGCCATGAGCCTTTGCGAATTGGCGATCACAGGGCCCGCATCGCTCATGGCGGGCGCAAGCTTCTCCTGGATATCGATGACGAGCAGTTGAGCCTTGCTGGCGCTGAGGATCATCCCACATTCTCCGTCCGCGCCGCCGCCGCGATGGCGAAGGCGAATTCCAGCGCTGTGTCCTTGAGGGAATCGAATCTGCCGGAGGCGCCTCCGTGGCCTGCGTCCATATTCGTCTTGAGAAGAACCGGGCCGCCCCCCGTCATGGTGGCGCGCAGGCGTGCGACCCATTTGGCGGGCTCCCAATAGGTCACGCGCGGATCGGTGAGGCCACCCAGCGCAAGAATGGCTGGATAGGCCTGCGCCTTCACATTGTCATAGGGCGAGTAGGACAGCATGCAGTCGTAGGCTTTGGGATCGGTGATGGGATCGCCCCATTCCAGCCATTCGGGCGGGGTCAGCGGCAGGGTCGCATCCAGAATGGTGTTCATCACATCCACAAAGGGCACATCCGCGATGATGCCTGCGAACAGCGAGGGCGCCATATTGGCGATGGCCCCCATGAGCATGCCCCCCGCGCTGCCGCCTGAAGCCACGATGCGGCCCTCGGTGGTGAAGTTCAAAGCCGCCAGATGGCGGGTGGCCGCAATGAAATCGCTGAAGGTGTTGGGCTTGTTCTGCAGCTTGCCATCCTTGTACCAGCCCCAGCCCTTGTCGGTTCCCCCCCGCACATGGGCGATGGCGTAGACAAAGCCCCGATCCACCAGAGACAGACGACGGCTCGAGAAGCTCGCGGGATAGGCGTGGCCATAGGAGCCATAGCCCGTGATGAAAAGCGGCGCGCTTCCATCAAGGGGCGTGTCCTTCTTGTAGAGGAGCGAGATCGGGACTTCGGCCCCATCCTGCGCCTTGGCGAAAATACGACGCGTCACATAGCGCGCGGGATCGTGGCCGCTGGGAATGGTCTGGCGTTTGCGAAGCACGCGGGCGCGCGTGACCATGTCGTAATCATAGGTCTCCTCGGGCGTCGTCATGGAGGAATAGGCGAAACGCATGTTGGTGGTGTCGAACTCACGCGAGCCATGCAGGGAGAGCGAATAGGCCTCTTCATCAAAGGCGATGGCGTGTTCTTCCCCGCTATTGATGTCGCGAATGATGATCTGCGGCAGGCAGTTTTCTCGCTCCAGACGCACCAGATGATTCTGATAGGCGCTGATGCTCGTGATCATGCGGCCGGGCCGATAGGGGATCACATCCTTCCAGTTGACGCGGGCGGGATCGGTGAGGGGCGCCTCGACCAGTTTGAAATCCTCGCATCCCTCCGCATTGGTGCGGATGAAGAGGCGGTGGCCGTGATGCTCCACGTCATAACGCAAGCCGCTTTGGCGCGCTGCCACAAGGCGCGGTTTGGAGGCGGGATCATGGAGGTCGAGCAGATGGGCTTCGGCGGAATCATGATCGGTGAGATGAATGATGGCGAAGCGGCGCGAGCGGCTGCGCCAGACATTCATGAACCAGCCGGGATCCGTCTCCTCGAAGATTAGTTCATCGGTTGCAGGGTCCTGCCCGAGATGGTGGCGATAGACGCGGCTGGGGCGATGGTTCTCATCAAGGCGGATGTAGAGAAACGAGGCGCCATCGGCGCTCCAGACCATTTCGCCATCGGCTTCCTCGATCACATCTGGCAAATCGGCGCCGCTCGCCAGATCGCGAACCCGCACGGTGTAATATTCCGAGCCCCGCTCATCCGCGCTCCAGGCGAGACGGGTGTGGTCGGGTGAAATCTCGGCGCCGCCAATCTCGAAGAAAGCCTTTCCCTTGGCGAGCGCATCGCCATCCAGCAGAATCTCTTCTTCTCCCGAGGCGCGTTTGCGGCGGCAGACGAGTTCGTGCTCGCCGCCCTCCCGATAGCGGTCATAGTATTCGAAGGGGCCGTCGCTTTGAGGCACATCCTCATCGTCTTCCTTGATGCGGCCGCGCATTTCCTTGACGAGGGTTTTCTGCAGCGAGGCGGTGGGGGCGAGGACCGCCTCCGCATGGCGGTTTTCGCGCTCCAGCACCTGCCGGATCTCGGCGGGCAGGGCGGCGGGATCCTTCAGAACCTCCTGCCAGTTTTCCGCTCGCAGCCAGCCGTAGTCGTCGATGAGCGTCTGCCCATGGGCTGCATGGGTGGTGCGGCGGGCGGGGACCGCCTCGGGGGTGGGTTGCGTCAGGTCGAAACCGGGTCGGGACATGGCGCGCGCGCTTTCCTTTAGGGGTGGGGGTCAGGGGTCCTAGGCCAACTCTAGCTATGGCGGCTTCCCTGCCGTGACAAGTTTACGTAATTTCTACAAAGACCTAACTCTTTCGATCAAGCTATACGGTCGGTTTTGGCTATGCTCAATAAAAAGTGCTGATATCTTCTTGGAAGTTGATCATATTTGCTTGCTTATTGGCGAATTCGCAATTAAAAATTATACGTCCTGTTGAATTTTTGTTGCTTTTCATCCGTGTTTTTGAAGGAAAGCTGCTTGAATTCAATAACTTGTTTTTTTAAGGGGGTCCCAAACCATGAATGAACCATCGGGCTCAAGCAATTACATTGAATTGGCGGCGGATATCGTCTCCGCTTATGTCAGCAACAATTCGGTTCCTTCCAGTGAATTGCCCGCCTTGATCCACGAGGTCCACAATGCCTTGCTGCGGGTCAATAGCGGCGCTGCGCCAGTGGTGGTCGAGGCCTTGAAGCCCGCCGTTCCCGCCAAGAAATCCATCACCAACGACTATATCGTCTGCCTGGAAGACGGGAAGAAATTCAAGTCGTTGAAGCGCCATCTGCGCACCCAATACAACATGTCCCCTGAGGAATATCGGGAGAAATGGGGCTTGCCTGCGGACTATCCGATGGTCGCTCCCAATTACGCCAAGGCGCGGTCCCAGCTCGCCAAGCAGATGGGTCTGGGCCAGCAGCGCCGCCGCAAGCGCTGACCCCCCTCGCATCGCCCCTTTGAAAGCCGCCCCTCCGGGCGGCTTTTTTCATGGCCTTCCGCGCTTCGGTTTGAGATTCCTCGGGCTTGAAATTCCTCGGGCTTGAAATTCCTCGAAAAATAAGTGTAAATTCTTATTATAAGATTTTTTTCTTGACAAAAGCCACGTTCCTGTGCTGGTTTATGCGCCGTCGCAAGGGAGGCTATTGATGACCAGAACTCTTTCCCATTCCATCCGCGCCCGCTCCGAAAAGGCTGGGCAGTCCCGGATTTCCCAGGAGGCTGAACGGGCTCTGGTGCTTTTGAGCGGCGACGGCGCCTATGGGCTCGAAGGCGAAAAATCGGACATCGTGGTGGTTGGCCCGCGCAATGGGGTTTCCGTGCGGGTGGGTTCTTTTCGCGAATCTGTCCTTGCGCCGCTTCTGGCTGCGGGTCTCGTTCGCTGGGAGGCGGCGGGACCCTCGGGTCGGCGGCGCCTGCAGGCCTCCACGGAGGGGCGGGCCCATGCGGCGCGCCATGGGGCTCCGGAGGGTGTCGATCCCTGGCTCGCCCAGCACAAGCCCCTGCGCCGCGCCGAGGCGGGGGATGCGGAGCCGCTGATCGATCAGGCCGAAAGCCCGCTGGCCTGGCTCGCGCGTCGTAAGGGTCGGGATGGTCTGCCCCTGGTGGACGCGGCCTGCCTGGAGGCTGGAGAGCGGCTGCGCCGGGATCTGACCATCGGCGCCCTGTTGCCGCGCACCACCGCCAATTGGTCCGCCGCCGTCGCCAGCAGCGCCCGCTCCCAGGGGCCAACGGATTTCACCGATGGGATGATCGCCGCCCGCCAGCGGGCCCGCGCCGCCCTCGCCGCCGTGGGGCCGGATCTGTCGGGGCTCTTGATCGATATCTGCGGCTTCTTGAAAGGGCTGGAGACCATCGAGAAGGAGCGGGGCTGGCCCGCCCGTTCTGGCAAACTGGTGCTGGAACTGGCCTTGCGCCAATTGTGCCGCCACTATGGTCTGCAATCCTTCGCGCGCGGTCGATCAGGCAGTGGCCTTCGCCATTGGGGCGCAGGCGATTTCCGCCCCGTGCTCCATGGCGCCCTGGAGATGGGCGCTTGATCAGGCGGGCGAGAGGGCCTGACGCGCATCGTGCTTGATGCGCTCCACCATGGACCGCACCCCGTTCGAGCGTTGCGGGGTGAGATGGGCTGTGAGGCCCAGTTGCTGGAAGACATCCATGGCGTCAGTTTCGACGATCTCCCGCGCCGGACGATGGGAATAGATGGTCAGCACCAGGCAGACGAGTCCGCGCACGATATGGGCGTCGCTATCCCCGCGAAAGGTCAGCACGGGTTCGGCGCCTGAGCGGTCGACGGTGGTTTCGACCCAGACCTGACTGGCGCAGCCCCGCACCTTGTTGTCCTCGTTGTGGGCCGCCTCGGGCAGGGGCTCCAGCTTGCGGCCGAGTTCGATGAGATAGCGGTAGCGATCCTCCCATTCGTCGAGAAGATCGAAGTCCGCGATGATGTCGGCGATGGAAGTCATGGATCCTGACCGGTTCGATATCACGCCTATATGGGCCATGATGCAGCCCAGCGCCACCCTTGGCCCTGGCGCCTCAGGCGAAGCTGATGCGGCTTATTGTCGGGCGCCGCCCCAAAGTCGGCCTTAGTTCCCGCCGCGCGGGGCGGTCGTACGGTCCTGCGCCTTCGGTCCCTCGCTGGCGATTTTGCGGAATTCTTCGATCTTGCGGGCGCCGTCCAGACAGGCCTGGGGCGAGGCGGCGCAGCGCCCGGCGATTTCCTCGGCGGCCATCTGGGCCGCCTGCTGGGCGAGCGCTTGCGGATCGGGCGCGGGCGTGGCGCCGTCCGGCCAATCGATAAACGCGAAGGTGAGGCCGAGCCAGAAGGCGCAGCGAAGCAGGAACATCATGGGACCCATCCACGGCCAATCGCCTGACATCTAACAGCCAATTGGCAGCAAAAGGTTACCGGAGCGGCGATTCGCGCTGTTTGCGCCGGTCCTCGCGCGCTTTTCTTGCGCTCGGTTCTGCGAACCGCCGGGAGCTGCCCATCTGGCAACGGCTTCTAAACCATACCCGCCGATTGGCGCGTTCGACCCCCCTCAATTGTTGGTGAAACCACTTCTTAACGCTTCCGGTTAGGGGTCACTTAAGGCCCGGGCGCCAATGTGCGTCCAGGTGGGGTCGGAGCGTTCGGCTGATCCGGGGAGTTGCGTTGGCGTGCAGATCGTGAGTGGAATTCGCGCCGAGATGGGAGCCTGGGTCCATGAGACCGCGCGCGACCATCCGGCGGACAGTCGTCGGCATGTGGCCTTCATGGGGTCCCGTCTGATGGCGACCCTGGCGGTCGCCGTGCTGGCACCGCTCTATCTGGCCCTGCGCGGCGCGCCTGCTTTTTGGGAGGCGCTGGTTTTCCTGCTGGCTCTGGCGCCTGTGGCCAGCGTGGCCCTGCTGTCGCGCACGGGCGATCTGGTCGCCGCCCAGGCCCTCTCCGCATCCGCCAGCATCCTCGCCGCCCTCGCCATCGCCTGCGGGCTTGGCGGCCTCTCCGCCGCCGCGCTGATCTGGTTGGCGCTGGCGCCCATGGGGGCGATTTTCGCCCGCTCCTCCCGCTTTCTGGCCGGGGTCGCCGCCGCTTCAGGTGCGGCCTTCGCGCTCATCCTTGCGGGGGTCGGCTTTGACGTGATCCCGGCGGACGCCCAGGGCGGGCTCTTGCTGAACGCCTTTTATGTGGGGGCGGCGCTGGCCTGTGTGGCGGTCACCGCTTTCAGCGCGCGCATGGTCGAGGCGCGCAGCGAGCGTTCGCGGGAGATGGGCGACGCCCGCTTCACCACGCTGGCGGGCGCGCTGGGCGATCCGCTCCTGCGCCATGATCAGCAGGGGGCTGTGCTTTTCGTCAGCCGCGAAAGCGAGAGCCTCTTTGGCCTTGGCGCGCGCGACCTTTGCGGGCGCGGCCTCTTCGAGCGGATCTTCGTCCAGGATCGTCCCGCCTTCCTGAAGGCCCTGTCCCAGGCCAACAATGGCGCTGCTGCCGTGCGTGCGGAATTTCGCCTGCGGATCGGCGCTGCGGCCGCCGACAAGGACGCCAGCGCAGAGCCGGTGTTCCGCTGGGTCGAAATGCGCGCCCGCCGTTTGATGCTGGAGGGGCGCACGGCGATTGAGGACGATGGCGCCAGCGTCATCTCCATCCTGCGCGACATCTCGCGAGAGAAGCAGGCGGACGTGGCCCGTGAGGAGGCGCTCGCCGAGGCCGACCGCGCCAACGCCTCCAAGGATCGCTTCCTCGCCAACCTGAGCCATGAGTTGCGCACGCCTTTGAACGCGATCATCGGCTTTTCCGAGATCCTGTCCAATGAGGCGATCATGCCGGACGCGCTGGCCCGTCGGCGCGAATATGCGGCCATCATCCACGCCTCCGGGCAGCATCTGCTGTCCGTGGTGAACGCCATTCTCGACATGTCCAAGATCGAGGCGGGCTGTTTCGACATCGAAAGCGAAGCGCTGCAGGTGGCCCCGCTGATCGAGGCCTGCTGCGACATGATCAAGCTGAAGGCCGAACAAACGGGCCTGCGGCTGGAGCGCGAATGCGCGCACGATCTGCCCCAGGTGATCGCGGATGAGCGCGCCTTCAAGCAGATTCTCCTGAACCTCCTGTCCAATGCAGTGAAGTTCACCCCTGCTGGCGGTGAGGTGCGGGTAAGCGCAAGGCTTGAGGGGCGCTCCTTGTCCCTGGAGGTCGCCGACACCGGCGTGGGCGTGAAGCAGGCCGATCTGCCTCGCCTGGGCGACGCTTTCTTTCAGGCGGGCGCCGCAGGGGGCCGCAAGGACGAGGGCACGGGGCTCGGGCTTTCCGTGGTGCGCGGCCTTGTCGGCCTGCATGGCGGCGCAATCTCCATCTCCAGCGCTCCCGGGCAGGGCACCTGCGTAAAGGTGCTTCTGCCCGTTGACGGCGCCCTGCGCGCCGACAAGCGCAGCAGCGCCAGGATTGATGTGGTTTCCTTCCCTGTTTCCTCGGCGCCTGTCGCCCTCTCTTCAAAGGTGAAGAAAGTTGCGTGAAGCTCTCGCCAGATCCGATCATGACTTCGTCATCGCCGAAGAGCCGCGCCGCAAGCCGCGCGCCGCTCCCGCGGCAAGGGCCGCTGAAGCGAGCCCGCGCAAGCGAAATGTTGTCCTCGCCTTCCTGATGCGAAGGCCGGGGCGGACCCTCGCAGGGGTTATGGTGGCTGCTCTGGTGACCGGCATCGTCCTCAACGCCGTCATGTTCCAGACGGGCTATCATCCCTCGCCCCTTTTCGGATCGCCGCGCGCTGCGGCTCCCGCGCCGAAGTCTGTCGCCGCCGCCCCGCCCCTGCCGGCGCCTCGTCCGGCGAGCCTCGCCCCATCCGCGCCTGTCGCGCCCTCGCCAGCGCCGCTCGCCCGGGCTCCGGAGACGCCCGCCGCTGCGCCCCGCGCTGCAGCGCGTGAGGCCGAGCCCGCGCCTGTCGCCGCCAAAAAGGATCTTATCGCCGCGCTGCTCAATGGCGAGTCGCCGCAGGACGCGGCGGCGCCAGCCGCGCGGGTGGCCGCCGTGCAAAAGGCGCTCATCAAGGCCGGCTTCGTGTTGCGCGCCGATGGCGTCATGGGCGCCACGACCCGGCAGGCGCTGGAGCGCTTCGAGCGCGACCGCAGATTGCCAGTCACGGGCGATCTGTCGCCGCGCACCCTGCGGGAACTTGCGGATCAATCGGGCGTCGCCATTCCCTGATGAAACACGGGTGATCGCCCATGCGTCTGCGCGCGGATATCGTCGTCTCGGCCTATCTGCGCCGCAGCGCTCTTGAGGGCGCCCCTGCGGTTCTGCGTCGCCGCGGCGCCGCGGAGGCGGGCGCCATTTTCGTGAAGATTGATCGTCTCGACGGGATGGCCGCCCTCTATGGCCCAGCCCCGCAGACGCAAACCGCCGAACGCGGCGTTGATCGCCTGTGGACCCGCATGCACAAGGACGCGTTTATCCCCTCTCTTGAGGTGGAAGAGCGTCTGGCGAAGGAAATCCGCTTCGATCCCGACCTCTGGATCATCGAGGCCGAGGATCGGCAGGGACGGGTCTTTCTGG
>CAMDOY010000111.1 GCA_945903655.1 Rhizobium sp. Q54
GCAAGGGATGGCTTCTGCTCATATCGGAGCAGCCTCCGCCAGAACCTCGTCGCGAAAATGTTTCGACAGTTCGCCGGGGGTGCGCAGATCGACGCTGACGCCCAGAAGCTCCTGCAAGGCCATCTGGAGGTCGCCGAGATCGAACAGAGTCGCCCCGGGCAAGGCGTCCACGAGGATGTCGATGTCGCTATCGTCGCGGTCATCGCCATGCAGCACGGAGCCGAAGACGCGCGGATTGGCGGCGGGGTAGCGCGAGACGACCGCGCGCACCGCTTCGCGTTTCCCTTCAAGCGCCAAGGAGGGCTTCATCGCAACTTCCCATGTCGTCCCGTTTGCGAGAGGTGAGCCTTCCCGCAAAAAAGCGAGCGGGGAATCCCCCGCCCGCCCCTGCGCGTTCGTTACGCGCCCTTCTTCTTCTTTTCGTCGCCGCCGACTTCCTTGAAGTCTGCGTCAATCACGTCGTCGTTGTGGGCATGGGCCTCGGCGCCCGGGGCGCCGCCTTCGGCGCCCTGCTGGGCCTTGTACATGGCCTCGCCGAGTTTCATGCTGGCCTGCACGAGATCGTCGGTGCGGGCCTTGATGGTCTCGGCCTCGTCGCCCTCGAGCGCGCTGCGCAGGGCGGTGACCGCCGCCTCGATGGCGCTCTTGTCCGCCTCGGACACCTTGTCGGCGAAGTCCTTGAGGGACTTCTCGGCGGCGTGGATCGAGGCCTCGCCGTGGTTCTTCGCGTCCACCAACTCGCGGCGCAGCTTGTCCTCGGAGGCGTTGGCCTCCGCGTCCTTGACCATGCGCTCGATGTCGGCGTCGCTGAGACCGCCCGAGGCCTGGATGCGGATCTGCTGTTCCTTGTTGGTGGCCTTGTCCTTCGCGGTGACATTGACGATGCCGTTGGCGTCGATGTCGAAGGTCACTTCCACCTGGGGCACGCCGCGCGGCGCGGAGGGGATGCCCACCAGATCGAACTGGCCGAGCATCTTGTTGTCCGCCGCCATCTCGCGTTCGCCCTGGAAGACCCGGATGGTCACCGCTGTCTGATTGTCCTCGGCGGTGGAGAAGACCTGGCTCTTCTTGGTGGGGATCGTGGTGTTGCGGTCGATGAGGCGGGTGAAGACGCCGCCGAGGGTCTCGATGCCCAGAGACAACGGGGTCACGTCGAGCAGCAGCACGTCCTTGACGTCGCCCTGCAGCACGCCCGCCTGCACGGCGGCGCCGATGGCTACGACTTCATCGGGGTTGACGCCCTTGTGGGGCTCCTTGCCGAAGAACTGCTTCACGACTTCCTGCACCTTGGGCATGCGGGTCATGCCGCCCACGAGCACCACTTCGCCGATCTCGGCGGCCGTCAAGCCCGCGTCCTTCAGCGCCTTGCGGCAGGGCTCGATGGTCTTCTGGATCAGGTCGTCCACCAGCGCCTCGAACTTGGCGCGGGTCAGCTTGAGGGCCATGTGCTTGGGGCCGCTGGCGTCGGCGGTGATATAGGGCAGGTTGATTTCGGTCTGGGTGGCCGAGGACAGTTCGATCTTCGCCTTTTCAGCGGCCTCCTTGAGGCGCTGCAGGGCGAGCTTGTCCTTCTTCAGATCGATGCCGTTCTCTTTCTTGAACTCGTCGGCCAGATATTCGACGAGGCGCATGTCGAAATCTTCACCGCCGAGGAAGGTGTCGCCATTGGTGGACTTCACCTCGAAGACGCCGTCGCCGATTTCCAGTACGGACACGTCGAAGGTGCCGCCGCCAAGGTCATAGACCGCGATGGTGCCGGAGCCCTTCTTGTCGAGACCATAGGCGAGCGCGGCCGCCGTGGGCTCGTTAATGATGCGCAGCACTTCCAGACCGGCGATCTTGCCCGCGTCCTTGGTGGCCTGACGCTGGGCGTCGTTGAAATAGGCGGGAACCGTGATGACGGCTTGCGTCACCGTCTGGCCCAGATAGGCCTCGGCGGTCTCCTTCATCTTGGTCAGGGTGAAGGCGGAGATCTGCGAGGGGGAATATTGCTTGCCGTCCGCATCGACCCAGGCGTCGCCATTGCCAGCCTTGACGATCTTGTAGGGGACCAGACCCATATCTTTCTGGGTCATGGGATCGTTGAAGGGGCGGCCGATGAGGCGCTTGATCGCGAAGAAGGTGCGCTCGGGATTGGTGACCGCCTGGCGCTTGGCCGGCTGGCCCACGAGGCGCTCGCCGTCGTCGGTGAAAGCCACGATGGAGGGCGTGGTGCGCGCGCCTTCCGCATTCTCGATGACCTTGGGGGTCGACCCTTCCATCACGCACACGCAGGAATTGGTGGTGCCGAGGTCGATGCCAATCACTTTTGCCATGTTTACATTCCTTTCCGTTCGCAGAACCCCGGACCCCGAAGCGATCCGGTCTACGGGCGTTTGGCGATCCCAGGGATCGCGGGCCGCCCGGTCCCCGATGCCGCTGAGATTGGTATTCAACGCCCTGACTACAAGGGCGCCTGCGCAGGTGTTCGAAGCTTCGGAGCTATATAGGCGCCACAATTTTCAGGCGCAACCGGTCCAGACCTCGTCAAAAGGCCTGAAAACCGGGCAAGCGCGGCTCATGGACCGCCCAGGGGCCGAATGCGCCAAAAATGAGCCAAATCAAACCCGATTGATCGCCAGCCCAAGCTTTGGCGGCTTGGCGAGGGTCTGGAAGATCACGCAATAGCGCTCGGTCAGCTTGATCAGCGAATCGATCTGCTCCTGCGTCGCCTGCGTGTCGAGCTCGAAGGTCAGGCGGATCTCGCGAAAGCCCACCGGGGCGTCCTTGGCGACCCCAAGGGTGCCGCGGAAGTCCAGATCCCCCTCGGCGCGCACGACGCCCGCCTTCAAGGGAATGCCCAGCGCAGTGGCGACAGCCTTCAGGGTCACGCCCGCGCAGGCGACCAGCGCCTCCAGCAGCATGTCGCCCGAGCACAGCTCCGCGCCCGAGCCGCCGGTGGCGGGATGCAGGCCCGCCACGGCGAGCGCCCGGCCCGTCTCCACCTTGCAGGCGATCTTGGACTCGTCGATGGAGCCATGGGCCTTGAGGGTGATGATGGCGGCGTCGGGATCTGACTTGTACTTGTCCTTGTAGGGGGCCTGCATGGCGCGCAGCTCTGCGGAATCCATTGGATGCTCCTCGTGCGATTTCGCCCCCGCTCAGGGGGTGATGAGTTGCTTGGCGCGCTGCACCACTTCCTTGGGCGCGGCGTAGAGTTTGGCGACGACCTCTTGAACCTTTTCGCCGCGCAGGGGCGAAATGTCGAGACGGCCCTGTTTGGCGTCGGCCAGGAAAGCCTCGTCCTTCATCACGGCCTCGAAGGCGTCGCGCAGCATTTTCACCTGCTCGGCGGGGACCCCCGGAGGCGCCACATAGGGCCGCCCGAAGACCTGCTGGCTGACGATCAGCTCCACCGGGGCCTTGTCAGCCTCATTCGTGATGAATTTCCAGATGGGGGGCACGCCGAGCGCGTCGAGTTCGTGCTCGGTCTCCATGCCGTCCTGCACCAGGATATTGACCGTCTTCTGCTCCAGCCAGGTCGGGCGCTGGGACTTGAGGCTGGTCCAATCAAGGCCGCAGAGGCCATCGACCTCGCCGCGCTCGATGGCCAGAAAGATGTCGGCCGTGCCCTTATAGCCGCTCACGATACTGAACTGCGCGCCCGCCGCATTCTTGTGGAAGGCGGCGTAATCGCGGGTCGAGCCGCCCGCCGCGCTGGCGCCGATGACCGTCTTCTGCTTCTGCGCGTCCTCGAAGGTCTTCACCTTCGACAGGGGGCCGGTGATGCAGACCCGGGTGCCGCTGTCGGCGGTGGCGAGATATTCGAACTTGTTGGGGTCGAAGAGATTCTGCGCCCGGTCTTCCAGCAGGGGCCCGACGATGACGCCGGGGAAGAGCGCGCCGATGACCGTGCCATCCTTGGGCGAGAGGCGGTAGAGGGAAGCCGCCGCCGTGCCGCTGCCCGCGCCCGGCATGTTGCGGGGGACCACATTGGGGTTGCCCGGCAGGAAGCGGCCGAGATGCTTGCCGATGTTGCGGGCATAGACGTCATAGCCGCCGCCCGCATCCGAGCCAATGACGAAATCCACCTTCTTGCCGGTGTAATAATCAGCCGCGCTGACGGGCGCCGCCGCCCATGCGGACAGACAAAGCAACAGAGCCGAGGCCTTCAAGGCTTTCGGTGACATAGGACCTCCATGGAATGATCAAGCGCCGCCTATAGAAGAGCCCGGGGCCTCACGCAAGCATGCTCCCTTGCAAGCGCCGCAGGAACGCCGCCAGATCATCGGTGGTGAAATCCACATGGGACGGGATGATGCGCGGCTGCTCCCAGGTTTCGCGATAATCCACCTGCCCCTTCTTGGGCACGATGAGGGTCGTCACCATGCCGCGCGTATGCGGCGCCAGGAGATTGATGACGATATCCTCGAACATGGCGGCGCGCGATGGCTCCACCTCATGTTTGTCGAAGAAGCGGTCATAGGTCTCCTTCGCGGGCTTCGGCAGGAGATCTGCGGCGACGATGTCGAAGATGTCCTCGAACAGATGGTCCAGCCCCAGTTTCTGGGCGGTGCGCAGGGCATGCTCGCGCGAGCCATTGGTGAGAATGAGCTTGCGCCCCGGCAGGGCCGCGATGGCGGCGGCGAGCGAATGGTTGGGCTCCAGGCTGGAGCGGTCGATGTCGTGCACGAACTCCAGAAATTGGGGAGCGCTGATGTCATATTCCAGCATCAGGCCGTTCAGGGTCGTGCCGTAGCGTTGATAGTAATATTTCTGAAGGGCCCGGGACGACATGGCGTCAAGGCCAAAAATCTGCGCCAGAAACAGGGTGATCCGCGCGTCAATCTTCGGCCACAGATCGCTGTCGGAAGGGTAGAGCGTGTTGTCGAGATCGAAGACCCAGGTGTCCACATGGGCGAAGCGGGCGACGATTTCAGCGTCCGGCGTCGCCTCCACAGGCGCGGGCGCGCTGACGCCCCCCGCAAGCGGGCCTTCGGGGACCAGAGGCCCATCTTCCGTTCTGTCGATTTTCAATGGGGCTCCTGCGGATCGGGGGAAAGATAAGCTATAGTCCCCCGATCCGGTTTCCAATAGTTTGAGAGCGACAAATTTACCGTGTGATCAGCGTTCCCGCCCCGCCATCGGTCAAAAGCTCGATGAGAACCGCATGGGGCGTCTTGCCATCGAGGATGACGACCCCCTCCACGCCCTGCTCGATGGCGTAGATGCAGGTCTCGACCTTGGGGATCATGCCCCCGGTGATGGTGCCATCGGCGATCAGCGCGCGGATCTGGCTGACGCTCAGCTCCTTTATGAGCTGCTTGTCCTTGTCGAGCACGCCGGGCACATCGGTCAGGAACAGCAGCCGCTTGGCCTTGAGCGCGCCCGCGATGGCGCCGGCGAAGGTGTCGGCGTTGACATTATAGGTCTCGCCATCGGCGCCCTGGCAGACGGGAGCCAGCACGGGGATCAGCTCCCGGCCCAGCACCTGGTCGAGCACGGTGGTGTCCACCTTGGAGGGATCGCCCACGAAACCAAGATCGAGATCGATCTCCTGATTGAGGGCGTGGTCGAGGACGCGGGTCACCTTGGTGGCGGTGACCATGTTGCCGTCCTTGCCGCACAGGCCGATGGCCCGCCCGCCAGCGGCGTTGATGAAGCCGACGATCTGCTTGTTGATGGAGCCCGCCAGCACCATCTCGACGATTTCGACCGTGGCCTTGTCAGTGATGCGCAGCCCCGCCGCGAATTCGGACTTGATGCCCAGCTTCTTCAGCATGGCGCCGATCTGCGGCCCGCCGCCGTGGACGACGACCGGGTTCACGCCCGACTGCTCCAGCAGGACCATGTCGCGGGCGAAGCTGCGGGCGACCTCTTCATCGCCCATGGCGTGGCCGCCATATTTCACCACGATGATGGATTCGTCGTAGCGCAGCATATGGGGCAGCGCCTGCATGAGGATTTCAGCCTGAAGCTGCGGGCTGGTCTGGGAAGCGTCGGTCATGGCTTTTTCCGGCGTCGAGGGATCGCGCGGTTGTAGCGGCTTGGCGGGGAAAGCTCAATGTGGGGTGGGGGCGAAAGGTCGCCCCTCACAACCCCATCTGCGCAAGCAGCCGGACCACCCCGGCGCGCAGCTCGGGCACGCCTTCGCCGGTCTGGGAGGAGGTGAAGATCACCTCGGGGAAGGCGGCGGTCTGTTTGGCGAGACCCACAAGGGTTTCGGCGACACGGGCGTCCCGGTCGGCCTTCTTCACTTCATCGAGCTTGGTCAGAATCACCTGATAGGAGACCGCGCAGCTGTCGAGCAGCTTGAACATCTCGATGTCCACGTCCTTCAGCCCGTGGCGACCATCGACCAGCACATAGACCCGCTTGAGCGTAGCGCGCCCGCGCAGATAGCCGCGCATCAGCTCCGTCCAGGAGGAGATCTTGGCTTTGGAGGCGGCAGCATAGCCATAGCCGGGCATGTCTATGAGGCGCATGCGCTCGTTGGGTGATTCGGCGCCCAGGGCGAAAAAGTTCAACTGCTGGGTGCGGCCCGGCGTGTGGGAGGTGCGCGCCAGCGCCTTGCGGTTGGTGAGCGCGTTCAGCAGCGAGGATTTGCCCACATTGGAGCGGCCCGCGAAGGCGATCTCGGGCGGGCCCATGGGGGGCAGCCCGTCGATCTTGGCGGCGGCCCAGATGAAGTCGCAATAGCCCGCAAAGAGCTTGCGCCCCTCCTCGGCGAAGTCGCGGCCCTGCGGCTCGCTCTGCTCGACCGGATCCGGCGTCTGGTCCTGCGGTTGCTCCGGCATCAACTCTTGGCCGACTTGCTGAAGAGCTTGCCGAGATTATCCCACAGCTCCACCTTCACGCCGGATTTGCGCATGATGAAATATTGCTGGCTCACCGAAAGGGTGTTGTTCCAGGTCCAGTAGATCACCAGGCCAGCCGGGAAGGCGCCGAGCATGAAGGTGAAGATCACGGGCATCCAGGCGAACATCTGCTTTTGAACGGGATCGGTGGGCTCCGGGTTCATCTTCATCTGGATGAACATGGACACGCCCATGATCAGCGGCCAGATGCCCAGCGCCAGGAAGGGCCCGACCAGCGGCAGTTGCGTGGGGTCATAGGGAAGGAGCCCGAACAGATTGAAGAGATTGGTCGGATCAGGCGCGGACAGATCGCGGATCCAGCCGAAGAAGGGCGCATGGCGCATCTCGATGGTGATGAAGATGACCTTGTAGAGCGCGAAGAAGACCGGGATCTGCACGGCGATGGGCAGGCACCCCGCGATGGGGTTGATGCCCTCGCGCTTGTAGAGCTCCATGAACTCCTGCTGCTGCTTGGGCTTGTCATCGGCGTAGCGGGCCTTGATGGCCTCCATCTGCGGCTGCACGGCCTTCATTTTCGCCATCGACAAATAGCTGCGATTGGCGAGAGGGAAGAACACGGCCTTGACGATGACGGTGACGATCAGGATCGCCACGCCGAAGTTGCCGACAATGCCGAAGATGTAATCAATCAACCAGAACAGTGGTTTGGTGATGAAGTAGAACCAGCCCCAGTCGATCATCAGATCAAAGTTCTTGATGCCTAGCGCCTTCTGGTAGGCGTCGATGGCGCGTGTCTCCTTGGCGCCCGCGAAGATGCGGGTCTGCGCCTCGGCGCTGGCGCCCGGCGCGATCGTGACGACATCCAGAAGCACATCGCTCTGGTAGGTCTTCACCCCATCGCCCGTGGCGGTGAACCTGCCCTTGAAGTTCTTGGACTGATCCGGAATGACCACGGCCGCCCAATATTTGTCGGTGAAGCCGAGCCAGCCGCTCGCGCCTTCCATCATGCGCGTCGACTTGGTCTCCTTCTCGATGGCGTCATAGGTGTATTCCTGCACGCGGGACTCGCCGACGATGCCGACGAATCCTTCATGCAGCACCGCGTAGCCATCGGTCTTCGGCTTGCCGCGACGGGCGACGATCGCATAGGGGAAGAGGCTGACCTCGGCAGGGCCTGCGTTGCGAACCCCATCCGTCACCGAGAACATGAATTGGTCATCCACCGCGATCTTGCGGGTGAAGATCAGGCCCTGGCCATTGTCATGGGTCAGCGTGACGGGCTTGGCCGTGGTGAGGACAGTGGAATCAGCGGTCCAGAGCGTGTCCGCCTTCGGCAGGGGAATGGTTGAGCCGGGCTGACCGACGAAGCCCGTATCCGCATAGAAGGGATGGGGCGAATTGGCGGGGGCCAACAGTTCGATGTTCGGGCTGTTCGGATCCACCGTCTCGCGATATCCCTTCAGGGAGATGTCGTCGATGCGTCCGCCACGCAGGGAGATAGAGCCCTTGAGGGCGGGGGTGTCGATCTTGATGCGCGGGCTGGCGGCGAGCGCGGCTTCGCGCGTCTGGGCCGCTTCAGGGGTCGCGGCGCTGGGTGCGCCTGCTGGCCCCGCCGTGGGCGCGGGGGCGACGCCCGGGGTCTGCGGGGCCGTCGTCGCGGGCGCGCCAGGGGCGGTCGGCGCCGCTTGCTGGGTCTGGGCTGCGATCTGCCGCGCCTGCTCCTGCTTGGGCCCGGCATAGAAATATTGCCATGTGACAATGACAAGCAGGGACAGGCCCATGGCGAGGAAGAGGTTCTTCTGGTCTTCGCGCATCGTCTCGATCAGCCTGGATTGGGGTGCGGAAAGCAGCGCGGGGCGCCGCGCGGAGGTCAGGTCGGGCGGTTCGGGCGGGAGCCCGCAGCCGCGCGTTTCGGGTCGTTCAATTTCTGCAAGGCCTGCTCAAGCTCTCGGCCCAGCGCGGGGAAATCCATGGTCAGGGCGTCCCGGCGGGCAATGAGCACATAATCATGGTCAGGGCGCAACGAAAGGGCCTGACCAAGACGAACCGCCTCACGCAGACGGCGACGGATGCGATTGCGCACAACCGAATTGCCCGTCTTCTTGGTGACGGTGAAGCCGATCCGGGCGCCGCTCAGCTCATCTGTTTGACGCTTGCGCGCCTGCAACGAGAAAGCGCGCGCAGTCACGCGCGCGCCTTTGGCGGCTCTCACGAAGTCTGCGCGCTTCTTGAGGCGGCCAGCGCCCTGGGAACAGAGCCGGTCGCCACCCTCAGGCGTTGGACCGGCCATGGACGCAGCCCCTCGCTCGCAAGTCCTGACCGGTTCAGGCCGACAGCTTCTTGCGGCCACGCGCACGGCGGGCTGCAATCACGCGACGACCGCCGACCGTGGCCATGCGGGAGCGAAAACCATGGCGGCGCTTGCGCACGAGTTTGCTGGGCTGATAAGTCCGCTTCACGGGTATGCTCCGGTTGCATGGGGACAGCGGGCGCCTGTTGGCGAGCCGCAGACCGTCCCGAGAGAAAAATGAGGCCTGTCCGTCAGACCGGAAGCCTTGAAGGCGACCAAGCGGACGGGCGACTTCGGCGAGAGCCAAAATCTGATGCGCGCCTTATAGGGGCAAGGACGCACGGGAGTCAATGAGCCAACACGCGCCCGCACGGGCTGGGCTCATTGGCTCCCTGCGCCCGAGAGATTTTGCCAGGCATGATGGCGAAGGGGATGCGTTGCGGCCCAAGTCAAGGTAAAAGGCCCCATCACAAACCGCTCACGGCTCACCCGGGGCGAGCAGACGGCGGCCAGGAGCGCCATGGGGCAGCAATCAGAACCAGAGCTCGCAGAGGCGCAGCCCCAAACCGCAACGGCGGCGGGGCATCGCGTGCGCTTCGGGCTGACCAATCGGCTGCTCGTCCTGCTGCTCATCTTCATCATGGTGGCGGAAGTTGCGGTCTATATTCCCACCATCGCCAATTTTCGAAACGC
>CAMDOY010000112.1 GCA_945903655.1 Rhizobium sp. Q54
TGGCGATATGGTCGAAAAGGTATTTCAGCACCGCATCGCTCTCATCGCGCGGCAGATCGACGATTCGCGTGGTGAAGCCCGCGTTCACGAAAAGCAGCTTGCGCCCGGTCTCGCGATGACGCGTCACCACCGGATGGATGGCGGTGGGATAGACGGTGGTGCTCTTGTCGAAGAGTTTGGCTCCGTCATGCTCGGCTGAAAGCGGCTCGAGGAAAGCCTTCATGGGCTCGGAGAGCGCGTCATAGGCCGCATAGGCGCTGGCGAAGAGCGTGTCGCCGCCGCCATCGGGGGGCAAGATCTTCTGGATGAGGATCGACCCATCGGGCGGGATCTCGCTGCAGCTCTGGTCGGAGTGCCAGACCTCGCCGGAGATGCGCTTGGATTTGGCGTCGAAGTGCTGCAAGCGGATCGCCGGATAGCCCTCCGCAGGCTTGGAGGCCGTGCCCGCCCCGCCCACATGGATATGCACATGGCCGAAATATTCAGCCAGCCGCATCTGGTCGGCGAAGCTGAGATCCTGCTCGCGGAAAAAGATGACGCCATGCTTGAGAAAGGCGGCGCGCAGGTCGGCGAGCTGCTTTTCGCTGAGCGGCTTCGTCAGATCGATATTGCCGATTTCGGCGCCGATGTGGGGCGTCGAGGGGGTGACCGTAATCTGATCTGAACTCACGACGATGTCTCCATTCACAGGCGCTCGCCTCAAGCGGGCGCAGCGGATTTATCCGCAGACTAGCAAATTGCGCAAGCGGGCGCGAGGCGCCCCGCTCAGTCGGCGACGGCGAGCTCCGACCAGATGGTCTGCACCAGGGCGCCAAACCGGGGATCGCCGCGCAGGCTGCGGGGGTCGCGCGGGCGCTCGAAAAGGCTCGGGTGGCTGGCGACGATGCGCCCGGGCCGGGCGCTCATCACGATCACCCGGTCGGCCAGGGCCACCGCCTCCTCGATGTCATGGGTCACAAAGATGATGCTGCGGCGGCTGGCCTCCCAGATGCGCAGCAACTCGCGGCCCATGAGGATCTTGGTCTGATAGTCCAGCGCGCCAAAGGGCTCGTCCATCAGGAAGATGTCGGGGTCATAGGCCAGCAGCCGGGCGAGGGACACGCGCTGGCGCATGCCGCCCGAGAGGGCGCCGGGGTAATGGTTCTCATAGCCCTTGAGCCGCACCAGGGCGATCAGTTCAGCGATGCGCTCCGCGTGCTTTTCCTTCGGCAGCCCCGAGAGTTCGCAACCCACCGCGATATTGCTGGTGACCGTGGCCCAGGGCAGCAGTGTGTCACGCTGGAACATGAAGCCGATGCGGGGCTTGGGCCCATTGGCGGCGGGGCCCGCCACCAGGAACTGGCCCGAGCGTGCCGGCAGCAGGCCCGAAATGACCTTCAGCAGCGTGGATTTGCCGCAGCCGCTGGGGCCGACGATGGCGACGAATTCGCCCTCGGCCACATCCAGCGACAGGTCCTCGATCACGGGAGCGCCATCGTTGAAGGCGACGGTGATGTGCTGGATCGACAGGGTCGGCGCGGCTTGCGTCATGCTGGGGCCTGTCATGCGCGCCACCGGGTCAGGCGATTGGACACGAGTGCGACGATATTGTTGGCGACCATGGCGATGGCGATCAGAATGACGATGCCGGTGAAGACGCCGGTGGTGTCGAGCTGACCAGCGGAGCGCTCGATATACCAGCCCAGCCCCCGGCTGGAGCCGATCAGCTCGCCCACCAGGGCGCCGATCAGGGCGAGGCCGACGCTGATGCGGAAGGAGGCCATGATCCAGGTCAGCACCGCCGGCAGCAGCACCCGGCGCACGATGTAGCGGTTGCTGGCGCCCATGGTGCGCATGAGGTCGATGGGGTCCCGGTCGAGGGAGCGCACGCCTTCCAGAACGTTCAGCACGAAGACGAAGACCACCATGGAAAAGGACATCATGACCTTGGCGGTCAGGCCAATGCCGAACCACAGGATGAACAGGGGCGCCAGCGCCACGCGCGGCAGGCTGTAGAGGCCCATGAACAGCGGCTCGGTGATGGCGGAGGCGCGGGCGTAGCGGGCCATCAGCAGGCCCAGCGACACCCCGATGACAGAGCCCATGGCGAGCCCCAGGCCCGCCTCGGTGAGGGTGGCGGACATGTGCCAGGTCAGATCGCCCTTTTTGGCGAGGATCCAGATGCGCTCGCCGATCAGGCTCGGGCGGCTCGACCAGAAGGGATCGAAGAGATAGGCGCCCGCCAACTCCCACGCGGCCAGCGTGGCCGCGAGGAAGAGGGTCTGCTGAAAAAACAGGCTCTTGAAAAAGCCCTCGCCGGACCCGCGCCCCGCAGGGGTCGGCCGGGCCTCCGATAGATGATCAACCATCGACTGCTAACTCCGGAGCGATGTCAGGGCTGGGGCAAGAGCGCCGGGGCCCAGATCTGCTCATAGGGGACGGCGACCATGGCCGGATCAGTGACCTTTAACATACGCAGCATCAGCGCATAACCCGCAGGCGCCATGCGGCCATCGGTCGCGAGCAGCTTGGGCGCCTCTTCAGCCAGAACCGCCCTCAGGTTCGGCGCGAGCGCGGGATACATCTCCACAAGGGCGGCGTCCACTGCGGCCCGGTTGGTGCGCACCATCCCCTCGGCCTTCACCACGGCGCGGGCCAGCGCCCGAGCGTTCGCCTCATTGGCCTTCGACCACTTCTCCACCACCAGCAGGCCAAGCGCCGGATATTGAAGGGCGCGATAGTCTTGCACGAGCTTGAATTTGCCCGGCTCGCCCATGGCCGCCTGCACATCGGGCGTGGTGAGCATGCCGGCGATGACCGCCCCGGTCTCGATGGCGGCGCGCATGGGGCCGCCCGTGCCAACCCCGGTGATCTCCAGATCACGATCGGGGTTCATGCCGGCTTCTTCGAGGAAATAGCGAAGCGTGTTGTCCGTGAGGCTGCCAGCGGAGGTGATTCCGACGCGTTTGCCCTTCAGGCTCTTGAGATCTGTCGCAGGCGAATTCGCAAGCGCTACAAGACCATAGCCATGAAATTCGGTCAGCGCCACCAGCACCAGGCCGCCCTGTCCGCGCGAGCGCAGGCGCACCGCATGGTCGGCCGCGCAGATGCAGGCCTCCACGCTGCCCGAGGCCAGCGCCTGCACCGCCGGACCGCCGCCCTTGAAATCAATGAGTTCGATCTTGAGATTTTCAGCGGCGAAGAGCCCCTCGCGCTGGGCGAGCACGATGGGCAGCGAGCCGATGGAATTCTGGGCAGAAGCCAGCCGCAGGGTGGTCTGGGCGAAGCCCATGTTGGCGCCGCCCAGCAGAAACAGCAGCCCCAAGGCGATCCGACGCAGGAAAAAGGCGCGCATACCCATACTACCTCTCACTGAAACAACGGATCCACGAAAAATCCGCTGCAAAACATCCAGACGCGCCAGCCGACGCCAGCAGTTCAGCCCCGACCCACCAAGTCCCGGCCAAGCCAAGGCAAACAAGCATGGGGGCATATTGCAACGCAAGAAATATCCGAGGAGATGGCCATAAAACAAGTCACCCCTCCTGCGATTGAAGAGGCGGCGCCACCACGGCTATTGAAAAAACCGGCTCAGACCGCTAGCAAATCACGCGTCCCGGGCTTTCTCCTCTCCTCAGGAAAGCCTGTTAACCGCCTTGATAAAATGATTAATGGCCTTCTTGGCTTGCCTCTCAAAACCGGTGCGTTCCAGACATGACAGGCGATATGAGCGATCAATTGGGCGTGAATGGCGCGAATATGCCGGGACAGTGGAATTTCTGGATCGACCGGGGCGGCACCTTCACGGATGTGATCGCGCGCTTGCCGGACGGGACGCTGGCCTCCCGCAAGCTGCTCTCCGAGAACCCCCAGGCCTATGCGGACGCCGCCGTGCAGGGCATTCGGGACCATATGGGGCTGACCGCAGGCCAGAAGATCCCCTCCGCCCGAATCGCCGCCATCAAGATGGGCACAACGGTCGCCACCAACGCCCTGCTGGAACGCAAGGGCGAGCGCACCCTCTATGTGACCACGCGCGGCTTCGCCGACGCCCTGCGCATCGGCTACCAGACCCGCGCTGACATTTTCGCCCTCGATATCCAGAAGCCCGAGCAGCTCTATGAGCGCGTGGTGGAGGTGGCCGAGCGCGTGCTGGCCGACGGCTCTGTGGAGCTGGCGCCCGACCTCGACCAGGTGCGCCGCGATCTCCAGGCGGCCCGCGAATCAGGCGTGGAGGCCTGCGCCATCGCCTTCATGCATGCCTATCGCTACCCCGCCCACGAGCAGGCGGTGGCCCGCGTGGCCCGCGAGGTTGGCTTCAGGCAGGTTTCCACATCCCATGAGGTGAGCCCGCTGATGAAGCTCGTGGGGCGCGGCGACACGACCGTGGCCGACGCCTATCTCTCCCCCGTGCTGCGCCGCTATGTGGACCGGGTGGCCGCCGAGTTCGACGACGCGGGCTCCGGCGCCAAGCTCATGTTCATGATGTCCTCGGGCGGCCTCACGGACGCCAATCTGTTCCAGGGCCGCGACGCCATTCTGTCGGGCCCCGCAGGCGGAGTCGTCGGCTGCGTGGAGACCGCCAAACTCGCGGGCCTCTCGCGGGTCATCGGCTTCGACATGGGCGGCACCTCCACGGATGTCTCTCACTACGATGGCGAATTCGAGCGCACGCTTGAAACGGAAGTCGCGGGCGTGCGCATTCGCGCCCCCATGATGCTCATTCATACGGTGGCGGCGGGCGGCGGCTCGATCCTGCATGCGGATTCCGGCCGCTTTGTCGTCGGCCCCGATTCCGCTGGCGCTGATCCGGGCCCGCGCAGCTATCGTCGCGGCGGCCCCCTTACTGTCACCGACGCCAATGTGATGGTGGGCAAGCTGAACCCCGCCTTCTTCCCCAAAATCTTCGGCCCCGGCCGCGACCAGCCCCTTGATGTGGAGGCGGTGCGGCAGGGCTTTGCGGCGCTCGCCGCCCAAGCGGGCGACGCCCGCCCACCCGAGGAGATGGCGGAGGGCTTCATCCGCATCGCCGTTGAAAACATGGCCAACGCCATCAAGAAAATCTCCGTGCAGCGCGGCTATGACGTCACCCACTACGCCCTGCAATGTTTCGGCGGCGCGGGCGGCCAGCACGCCTGCCTCGTGGCCGATGCGCTGGGCATGCGCACCGTTCTGATCCACCCGCTCTCGGGCCTTCTGTCCGCCTATGGCATGGGCCTCGCCGACACCCGCGCGGTGCGCCAGCGCACCGTGGAAGCGCCGCTGGACGAGACGGGGACACAGTCAGCCGAAGTGATCGTGAACGCGCTGGGCGCCGAGGCTCTCGCCGATCTCGCCCACCAGATTCAGGCGGATGCCGAGCGCAAGCTGCTGCGCCGCGCCCATGTGCGTTATGCGGGCACCGACACCGCCATGATCGTGGACTTCGGGACGCCCGCAGACATGCGCTCCGCCTTCGAGAGCGCCCATCGCACCCGCTTCGGCTTCGCCGACGAGGGCCGCGCGCTGGTGATCGAGGCTGTGTCCGTGGAAGCCGTGGCGCCCGGTCAGGGCGTCGATGAGCCGGACCTCGCCGCAGTGGAAAGCCACCCAGAACCCTCCAGCGCCACGCGCTTCTTCTCGCAAGGCGAATGGCAGAACGCGGGCGTGCATCTGCGCAAGGAACTGACGCCGGGCGCGCGCATCGCAGGCCCCGCCGTGCTGATCGAGCCGCACCAGACCATCGTGATCGAGCCCGGCTGGGTCGCGGAGATCACGCCGAAAGACCATGTGGTGCTGCATCGCGAAGGCGAGGTGCGCGCGCTCACCGTGGGCGCCGCCGTCGAGCCGGTCATGCTGGAGATTTTCAACAATCTCTTCATGTCCATCGCCGAGCAGATGGGCCTTGTGTTGCAGAACACCGCCAGCTCCGTGAACATCAAGGAGCGGCTCGATTTCTCCTGCGCGATCTTTGATCGCAACGCGAGCCTTGTGGCCAACGCGCCCCATATTCCCGTGCATCTGGGCTCCATGGATAAATCCGTGGAGAGCGTCATCCGCGCCCACGGCGGCATGATGAAGCCGGGCGACGTCTACGCCATCAACGCGCCCTACAACGGCGGCACCCATCTGCCCGACATCACCGTGGTGACGCCGGTCTTTGACGCCGCAGGCAAGGACATCCTCTTCTTCGTCGCCTCGCGCGGCCACCACGCTGATATCGGCGGCATTGCGCCGGGCTCCATGTCGCCACGCGCCACCCATATCGATGAAGAGGGCGTCTATATCGACGGCTTCAAGCTCGTTGATGAAGGCCGCTTCCGCGAGGCCGAGACTGTGGCCCTGCTCACCGGCGCGCGCTATCCCGTGCGCAATGTCGCCCAGAACATCGGCGACCTGCGCGCGCAGATCGCCGCCAATACGCGCGGCGCGAGCGAGCTCATGCGCATGGTCGGCTCCTACGGCATCGATGTGGTGCAGGCCTATATGGGCCATGTGCAGGACAATGCGGCCGAGAGCGTCGCGCGCGTGCTCGCCACGCTGGAAGACTGCGCTTTCGAATACGAAATGGATCAGGGCTGCTTCGTGAAGGTGAAGATCACGGTGGATCGCGCCCATCGCCGCGCCACCGTGGACTTCACCGGCACAGGGCCGCAACGCGCCGATAATTTCAACGCGCCCGAGCCAGTGACGCAAGCCGCCGTGCTCTATGTGTTCCGCACCCTCGTGAAGGATCGCATACCCCTCAACGCAGGCTGCCTGCGCAACATCAGCATTATCGTGCCCAAGGGCTCCATGCTCTCGCCGCAATATCCCGCCGCCGTGGTGGCGGGCAATGTGGAGGTCAGCCAGGCCGTCACCGATTGCCTCTATGGGGCGCTGGGTCTGCTGGCGGGCGCGCAGGGCACCATGAACAACCTCACCTTCGGCGATGGCTCCTACCAATATTACGAGACCATCTGCTCGGGCGCCCCTGCGGGCGAGGGCTTCCATGGCGCCGACGCCGTCCATACCCACATGACCAACTCGCGCCTCACCGATCCCGAAGTGCTGGAATTCCGCTATCCCGTGGTGCTTGAGGATTTCCACATCCGCAAGGGCTCAGGCGGGCGCGGGCGCTGGAATGGGGGCGATGGCGTGTCGCGCACCATCCGCTTCCTGCAGCCCATGGAATGCGCGCTTTTGTCGGGCCACCGGCGCATCCTGCCCTTTGGCGCCAGAGGCGGCGGGCCTGGGCAATTGGGCGTCAATTCCGTGCGCCGCATCGACGGGCATATCGAACTGCTCGGCGGCAGCGATCAGACCATGATCGGCGCGGGCGAAGCGATTATCGTACAGACGCCAACAAGCGGCGGCTTTGGGCCGGCGGGAGACAAAGATGCATCTTGAATCCGACGTTCTGGTGATTGGCGCAGGCGGCGCGGGCATGTATGCCGCGCTTGAGGCCGCACGCGCCGGCGCCTCCGTGATCCTCGCCGACCGCAGCCTCATCGGCCGTGGCGGCGCCACCGTCATGGCGCAGATGACCGTGGCGGTCGCCCTTGGCGAGCAGACCCCCGACTCCTGGGAATATCACCTCGCCGACACCCTCGCCGCAGGGCGCGGCCTGTGCAACGAGAGCCTCTCGGCCATGCTCTGCCAGGACGGCCCCGCGCGCATCCGCGAGATGGACGCGTGGAAAGTGGGCTGGGCGCGAGAGGGCGATCATATCGCGCAGATCCATGCGCCGGGCCATGACCGCGCGCGCTGCGTCTATGTGGATGTGCTCTCCACCGGCCCCGCCGTGTCGCGCACCCTGCGCACGCAGCTCAACCTCGCCAGCGGCATTCGCCGCATCGGCGATCTCGCCATCGTTGACATCGTCGTGCGCGATGGGCGGGCCTGCGGCGCCGTCGCGGTGCATCTGTCCACTGGCGAAACGGTGACGCTGGCTGCCAAATCCGTGATCATCGCCACGGGCGGGCTCACGCGGCTTTATCGTCGCAACAGCGCCTCCTTCAACATGGGTGGCGATGGCTATGCGCTGGCCCTGCGCGCGGGCGCTGAGCTCATCGACATGGAGTTCGTGCAGTTCTTCCCCATTGGACATCTCGCGCCGCGCCTCGTGGGCATGGACCCCATCATGTGGGACCCCTTCCGCTACAAGCTCGGCGGCAAGCTGCTGAATGGCGAGTTGCAGGAATTCGAAGAGGATTACGCGACGCTGGACGCGCGCAGCGACGGGAAATATGTGCTGACGCGCGACCGCGCCACCTACGCCATTTCCAAGGAGGTGGAGTCCGGTCGCGGCTCGCCTGCGGGCGGCGCCTATCTCAGCTTCCAGCATGTGCCGGACGCCGAGTTGCGCCGCGCCTTCGGCCCGGTCATCGACAGGCTGGCGGCGAACGGCATTGATCTGACCAAGCAGCTCGTCGAAGTCGCGCCCATCGCCCATTACCATATGGGCGGCGTTCGCGTGGACGAGTGCATGCAGAGCACCATCCCCGGCCTCTACGCCTGCGGCGAGGCCATCGGCGGCGCCAATGGCGCGAATCGCCTTTCGGGTAACGCCATCACCGAGGCATTCGTGTTCGGCGCGCGCGCGGGGCAAGCTGCGGCGAAGAATGCGGCGTTCGCTTCTTCCCATTGGTCGGATGCGGCGGCGGCGCCAACCGTCGATCTGCTGCGCAGCGCCGACAAGCGCGACACGCCCAATCTGGCGGTCGCCGTCACCGATCTGCAGGCGCTGATGGCCGACAAGGTCGGGCCCTTCCGCACGGAAGAAAAACTCGGCGAAGCCATTGTGGAGATCGACCGCATGGCGTCAGAGCTTGGCGCAGCGCCGCCCTCCTCCGGCATGAGCTTTGATCCCCTGCTGATCGACTGGCTGGACCTGCGCAACATGTTGCAGGTGGCCAAAGCCGTCGCCGTGCCTGCGCTGGCGCGCAAGGAGAGCCGCGGCGCCCATCAGCGCGACGATCATCCCGGCCTCGAGGAGGCCTGGACCCTCAACCAGATCATCACCCTCAACGGCGGCGAGATTGCGCTGGAACGCGCATCCATTCCGAAAAAGGCCAGCGCATGAAGGCGACCCTCCAGATCAAGCGCGGCACGCCCGACACGGCGCCGCATGTGGAAACATTCGAGGTGGATTTCGAGGCGGGCCAGTCGATCCTCGACGGCTTGCGCGCGGTGCGTCACGACAAGGACCCCACCCTCGCCTTCCGCTTCGCCTGCATCAACGCCAACGCCTGCAAGGAATGCATGATGCTGATCGACGACAAGATCGATTACGCCTGCACCGTGAAGCTGAAGGAAGGCGTGACGATGCTGGCGCCCCTGCCGAAGAAGGCGCTGGTGCGCGACCTCGTGACGGAAATCGCCCCGCCAAACGAGCGGTTGCACGGGCGGGGGTGAGATGAAGCTGCGGCGCTAGCGCAAGATCTCCAGCGCCGCATCGACCATGCCCTGATAGCCGGTGCAGCGGCACAGATTACCCGAGAGCGCGGCGCGGATTTCGTCCTCGCCAACCACGCGCCCCGCCGCCTCCCGCTGCAATTCCAGCAGGGTCATCACCACGCCTGGCGTGCAATAGCCGCATTGCAGCCCATGGTGGCGCGAGAGCGCGGCTTGAATGGGATGCAGCGTTCCATCTGACGCCGCGACGCTTTCAATGGTCTCGACGCTGCAGCCATCTGCCTGCACCGCGAGCATGAGGCAGGCGCGCGCCGTGGCGCCATTCA
>CAMDOY010000113.1 GCA_945903655.1 Rhizobium sp. Q54
ATTGGGCCACCAATTGCCCGGAATACAAGGTCACGGCGGTGCAGGTGCGCCGCACGAATTATTATTCGTCGTGGCAGGATCAGGATCGTGAAAGTGGCGTGTCCCTGCGCCGCATCGCGCGCGAGGGCGCCGATGCCGCAGAGTAAGGCGCCTGCCGCGCTCACGCGCCCCATCACCGGCTTCACCTTTGGCGGCTCCCACGAAAAGGGCCTGCGCGATTGCGCAGTGGAGGTGCCCGTCAACATCGTTTACGCGCCGGTGCCCTATGCGGTGATGATGGCGACGCCGCAGGATCTGGAAGATTTCGCGTTGGGCTTCAGCGTGAGCGAAGGCGTTATCGATGGTCCCGCCGACATTCGGTCCATCGCGGTGGAGGAGGCGGAGCGGGGCTTGCGCCTGGTGGTGACGCTCGCCTCCGGCAAGCTGCAGCGCCATCTGGCGCGAACACGCAATCTGGCGGGCCGCACGGGCTGCGGTCTGTGCGGCGTCGATGATCTCGGCGCTCTGCCTGTGGCGCGCGCGCCGACCCATGGGCCCGGCCATCTGCTTTTATCCAGCGTGCGCCGCGCCCTGCTGGCTCTGGAGGCGCGCCAGACGCTCAATCGCCTCACCCATGCCCTCCATGGCGCGGCCTGGGCGGATCATGGGGGCGCCTTGTTATGCGTGCGCGAGGATGTGGGCCGCCACAACGCGCTCGACAAGCTCATCGGCGCTTTGCTCAGCGCGGGCGTTGATCCAGCGTCTGGCTTCGTGGTCATCACCAGCCGCTGCTCCTATGAGATGGTGGAGAAGGCGGCCATGTTCGGCGCGCGGGCCCTGGTGGCCGTCTCCGCCCCCACCACATTCGCCATCGAGCGGGCTGAGGCTAATGCCATGACCCTACTGGCGCTTGCCCGCGCCGATGGCGCCATCTGCTTCACGGATCCCGCTTTCGTGACCGATGACCTCCAGAGCGAAGGACGACGCATCGCATGAGCAGCGCAGCCGCCCCGGAAGACAAGCTGGTCCGCATGGCCAATCAGATCGGACAATTCTTCCAATCCCAGCCCCATGACGAGGCGGTGGCGGGGATCGCCGACCACCTGCGCTCCTTCTGGACCCCCAAGATGCGCCGCCAGATCGCCGACCATGCGGCGGCGGGCGGCGCTCGGCTTGATCCGCTGACGCTGGAGGCGGTGCGGCGTTTGGCGCAAGCGTCAGCCTAGATCGTCACGCCGAGGGGATGCTGAAATCCCTCGCGATCATCCAGGCCTCGTGCGCCTCGCCATTGGTGAGCGGTGACAGGCGCATCGCGTTCACGGCGTCCAGCGCCGCTGCAAGGCGCGGTTCGCCGGGGTGGATCGCCAGGGGCGCGTCGGGCTCCTCCAGATCCATCGCGGCGCCCATGGCCGCCAGTTCGCCCGCAGAAGCGCCATTGTCGAGGGCCAGCATGAGGGCCAGCGCGCGGCTATCCTCCGCCAGGGGCCGCGCCAGACGCCACAGGTTCAGGTAGCGCTTCATCGCGCGGGGCGTTTCCCCTGCAAAACCCGCGAGCTTGCCCAGAAGATGCGTCTCCACAGGCTTGATCGGTCGATCCAGCGCGGAGCTTGAGGCGTCGAGGGGAGAGGCTTCCCATTCGGGCGCTGCGCCCAGCAGTTGGTGGGCATAGGCGATGCTGGCCTGCTCGTCCCGGATCATCCTTACGGTGAAGGGCGCCTGCACATAGCGTTCGATGCGCCGTGCAGCCTCCGCCGCGCCGCCCCAGCCAGCGGTCAGTTGCGCCGCCTGCGCCGCCATGGCCAGCACGAAGCCCGGCCGGTTCAGGCAATGATGCGCCGCATCCACGAGCGCGGCGGCCTGCGGGGCGGGCAGGGCTGCGAGCCCGTCGAGCAGGACCAGGACCCGTTTTGGCGCGCCTTGGGCGCCGAGGCCTTGCTGAATGGCGTCGAGATAGAGCCGGGCGTCCAGTCCCTTGGGCTCGGCCCCTGGCGTGGCGAAGGGATTGCGGGCGCTGGGTCCGCCTGAGGCGATGCGCTCGCGCGCGCGCCGTTCCGTCGCCTGGGCGAGGGCGCTCAGGTTTTGCGCCTCGGCGCCAAGACGATCAGCCTGTTTCGCCTGCCAGGCGATCAGACCATCGAGGTCAGCCCGACGTTTGTCCGCCTCCGCTTCAAGCAGGCGTACGCCTTGCAGCAGGGGCATGGTGAACCGCGCCGCTCGCCAGATATTGAGCGCCAGGCAGAGCAGCGCCAGGGTGATCGCGGCGTTGCTCAGATAGGTGAGCCAATGGGTATGGGCTTCGATCCAGTTGGCCGGTTCCGCCGCCCCTTCCATCGTCGCGCGCAGACCCGCCAACAAGTCGCCGCGCGCGCGTTCCACCAATCCCAAGGCCCAGCCCAGCAGGAAGAGGGCGGTCGCCCACACCAGCAAGCTGGCCTGTTTCCCATAGGCCCATACGCTATTGCCGAAGGCCGACAGGCGCGACCGGGGGCCGGGTCGGTCGAGGAGCTCGCGCACGAGATCCTTGTAGAGGGCGATGGCGTCCCCGCTGAAGCCAAAGCGATGGAAGCCGCCTTCCAGCCGTCTGCGATTGCGGCGGGCGTAATCGTCAATGCGGTTGTTGCTCGTCTCGAAGAGCAGGGTCTCGTTGATCCTTTCGCGGCGGCCCTTGAGCTCTTCCAGCGTTTTCTGTTCCGCCAGGTGTCGCTGGCGAATGTCCTCGAGGTTCTGGGCGGCTTCCCGTGCGGCGGCGTGGGGGTCGGTGGCGGCCTCCACAGCGGCCATGGCCAGTCGAGAGCCGGCATCTTCTGCGAGAAGCGCCTCATGCAGCGCGCTGGCGAGGCCGCTGGCGGCGTCGCCCTGCAGGCTCGACGCATCCACCTGCACGGCGATGACGCCCTGCAGAAAGGGGCCCCCCGGGCGGCTGGCGGCGCTGAGCCCCTGCGCGCGCTTCGCCAGTGTCTGGAGGGCGTGGCTCTTGCCTGCGCCGGGGTCGCCGAAGAGACCGATGGTGAGCGGGGTTTGCGTTTGACCGTGCACGGCCAGATCCGCCAGCAGATCGAGCGCAGGATAGTCCGCAAGGGGGGGGCACACCGCCGAATCTGCGTGAAACAGCGGCGCTGGCCCATCGGGGGCTGCGGTGTGCTTGGGGGGCGCCATCACTTGGTCCACGCGATCTCTCCGGCCGTATTTGAGCGGCGCCGCCATTTGGCGCCGAGAATCACCTGGGAGAGTATGACGAAGAATTGGGCTTACAAGCCAGCCAGTTGACGCCGGGCCTCCCTATTTAGAGGCAGCATAGTGGGCAAGCGCTGCAAGATCCTGATCTGACAGGCCCACCACGGTCTCCACCATGAGGGGGTCGGCGCTGGTGCGCCTGTTGTCCCGCATGGCCTTGAGGGCCTCCACCATATAGTCGATGCGCTGTCCCGCCAGGCGCGGCATCTGCTCCTGCCCGGTGAGGGCGGGGGTATGGCAGGAGGCGCAATGGTGGGAGGCGGCCACCTGCGCGCCGCGCGCCGCCAGCGCCGGGTCCGGCGTCTCCTCGGAGCGCTTCGACGGCGCGGCGGCGTAATGGGCCGCAAGCGCCAGGATGTCGTCGTCCTTCAGGTCCTTGGCCAGAGCCTCCATTTCCGGAATCTTGCGCACCCCTTCGCGGATGAGGATGAGCTGGTTCATCAGATAGAAGTTCGGTTGCCCCGCGAGGGAAGGCAGGCGCGGCATGCGCGAATTGCCGTCCTCCCCATGGCAGGCGCCGCAGGTCTCCACCTGTTCGGCGAGGGTCGCCGCCGAGGCGGGCGCGCAAAGAAGCGCCGCCAGCGCAAGGGCCGGCGGCGCGAGTGTCGAGAGCAGCTTGCGGCTCATAGGCGGGCGGTCTTCGCTTTGGCGTCGTAGGTGATGCGGTAGATGGCGCCATTGTTCTCGTCGGTGACGAGCAGGGAGCCATCCTTTAACTGCAGGATATGCACCGGGCGGCCGTGGAAGCTGTTGGTCTTCTCGTCCAACAGGCCGGTCAGGAAGGGCTCGACCTTCACCTTGCCGTTCTTCTCGGTCGCCATGACGACATCATAGCCGATTTTCTTTTCCCGGTTCCAGGAGCCATGGCGCGCGATGAAGGCCACGTTCTTGTACTTTGCCGGGAACATGTCGCCCGTGTACCACTTGATGGACAGCGCCGCCGCATGGGGGCCCATGAGAGCCTTGGGCAGGATCACGCCAGCGCAGGGATCAGGGCGCACCACGTCTGGGTCCGCGACCTTGTTGGCGTGACAATAGGGGAAGCCGAAGCTGGCGCCGGTCTTGTTCTTCGGCAGCATGTTCAGCTCGTCTTCCGGCCCCTCGTTGCCCGCCCAGTCGCGGCCATTGTCGGTGAACCAGAGGTCCTTCGTCACGGGATGCCAATCGAAGCCAACGGTGTTGCGCACGCCGCGCGCCACGATCTCCATATTGGAGCCATCCGCATCATAGCGGCGGATATGGGCGTGGGTCCCATAGTTCACCTCGCAGGCGTTGCAGTTGGCGCCCACGGGAATATAGAGCTTCCCGTCCGGTCCAAACTCGGTGTAGCGCCAGCCGTGGGACAGATCGCCGGGAAGGTTGAACTTCTCGGACAAGTCCACGGACTTGGGCGCATCCAGCGTCGCGTCGATGTCGTCGAAGCGCAGCACCTGCTTGTTGGCGGTGACGAAGAGGGCGCCATCCTTCATGGCCAGGCCATTGGGCAGGGTGAGGCCCTGGGCGATGGTCTTGACCTCCTTCTTGCCGAAGGGATCGGTGACCGCATAGACGCGTCCGAGGGTGCGGGTGGAGACGAAGAGCGTGCCCTTGGGCGACAGCAGCATCATGCGCGCGCCTGCCAGACCCGTGGCGAAGACCTCGACCTTGAAGCCCTCGGGCACCTTGATCTTGTCCATGGGCAGCTTGTCGCGCGGCGTGGCGATGGGCGGCACGGGATGGCCACGCAGATTGACGTCCTGCTTGCTGCGCTCGGCCTGTTTGCGGACGAGGTCAGACACAGGCGGGGGCGCTGCTGGCGCCGTCGCCTGGGCGAAGGCCGCGCCGCCGATGGAGGCGACCGCCATGGCAGTGACCAGGCCGCGCAGGCTCGCCTTGGAAATGAAACGCGTTTGCATGATGGACGTTCTCCCCCTGCGAGCGCTTATCTGCGGGCCCGCTACTCGAGAACTTAAGTAGGAAGCCGCCGCAGGGCAACCGCGTTTTGGTCTTTTGACCGAAGATCCAAGCCGGGTTGAGCGCGGCGATTCCCCCGGTTTTGTGGGATTGTGGGCAATAACCCATAATCCGCCCACTTGACTTTTGTACGAATTTGGAAATAAAGATATCTTTATATCTACCTTGGATTGGTCAGCATGTCCCAGCTTTCAGCCTCCTTCGCCGCCACGCTCGATGCGCTTGAGGCGGCCGGTGAAATCACCCGCCTGCGGTTGTTGGCCCTCCTCGCCGACGCCGAGCTGACCGTCTCCGAGCTGATGACGATTCTGGGCCAGTCCCAGCCGCGCATCTCCCGCCACCTGCGCTTGCTGGTCGAGGCGGGGCTAGTGGACCGGCACCGCGAGGGCGCCTGGGCGTTTTTCCGCGTCTCCGATGAGGGGCCTGCGGCTGGCCTGGTGCGGGCTGTCCTGGAACGCATGGACCATGGCGACCCCGTGCTCTCCAGCGACCGCTCGCGGCTCTCCGAGGTGCGCCGCGCCCGCGCCGAACAGGCGCAGCGCTACTTCACCGAACAGGCCCGCAACTGGGATCGCATTCGCTCGCTGCACATCGCCGAGAACATCGTCGAGGCCGCCGTGCGCGAGATCGCGGGCAAGAAGCCCCTCCACGCCGTGCTGGATCTGGGCACCGGCACAGGGCGCATGCTGGAACTGCTGGCGCCTTTGGCCGAGCGCGCCGTGGGCGTCGACCAGAGCCCCGCCATGCTGAATGTGGCGCGCACCAATCTGGAGCGTGCGGGCCTGCGCAATGTGCAGGTGCGCCAGGGCGATCTTTATGCGCTGCCGGTGGAGCGTAATGGCTATGACCTCGTGATCATCCACCAGGTCTTGCACTATCTCGACGATCCCGGCCGCGCGGTGCGCGAGGCCGCCCATGCGCTGCGGCCGGGTGGGCGCCTGCTCATCATCGACTTCGCCCCCCATGCCCATGAATTCCTGCGCGAGCAGCACGCCCATCGGCGCCTTGGCTTCTCCGGCGAGGAGATCGAGGGCTTCATGCAGGAGGCGGGGCTTGTCGATTTCGCCCGCCGCGATCTTGGCCCCGGCGCTGGCGACAAACTCACGGTGTCCCTGTGGGTGGCGCGTGATCCGCGCATCATGTCCGACGAGATCAAGCTGAAGGAAATTGCGTGATGGCGCCTGATTTCTCCCGCGCAAGCCGTTCGCGCCTTGCCGATATCCGCGTGTCCTTCGAATTTTTTCCGCCGAAGACGGCGGAGATGGAAACCGCCCTGTGGGACTCCATCACGCGCCTTGCGCCGCTGGAGCCCAGCTTCGTCTCGGTGACCTATGGGGCGGGCGGCTCCACGCGCGAGCGCACACACACAACCCTTGCGCGCCTCGTGCGTGAAACGGACTTGAAGCCCGCCGCCCATCTGACCTGCGTCGCCGCCACGCGCGAGGAGGTTGATGACGTCGTGCGCGCTTATCACGAGGCGGGCGTGCGCCATATTGTTGCGCTGCGTGGCGATCCCGTGAGCGGTCCGGGCAGCGCCTATGAGCCCCATCCCGGCGGCTACGCCACCTCCACTGCCTTGATTGAAGGCATCCGGCGTCTTGGCGATTTCGAGGTGACCGTTTCAGCCTATCCTGAGAAACACCCCGAAAGCGCGACGCTCGACGCCGACATTGATGTGCTCAAAGCCAAGGTGGAGGCTGGCGCCACCCGCGCCATCACCCAGTTCTTTTTCGATAATGTGCATTATCTGCGCTATGTGGAGCGCGTGCGGGCGCGGGGGATCACGATCCCCATCGTGCCCGGCATCGTGCCCGTGCAGAATTTTCGCCAGACCGCCAGCTTCGCCAAGAAGACCGGCGCCAGCGTGCCGCAATGGCTCGCGGATCGTTTCGAGGGGCTCGACGACGATCCCGCCACGCGCCGCCTGATCGCCGCCGCCGTCGCCGCCGAGCAGGTGCTGGATCTCGTCGATCACGGCGTCACCGACTTCCATTTCTACACCATGAACAAGGCCGATCTGGTTTATGCGATCTGCCATTTGCTGGGACTGCGTCCGCAACTCACCATGAGGGCCGCGTGATGGCGAATTTCAAACTGGCCGACGGCAAGGCGGTGCGCGCTGCGCTGACGCAGGCGGCGCGGGAGCGCATTCTCGTGCTCGACGGCGCCATGGGCACCATGATCCAGGATCTGCGCCTCGATGAGGCGGGCTTTCGCGGCGCGCGGTTCAAGGACGCCGAGCGCGACCTCAAGGGCAATAATGATCTTCTCAATCTCACCCAGCCCGAGGCCATTCGCGACATTCATCTCGCCTATTTTCTGGCGGGCGCGGATATGGTGGAGACCAACACCTTCTCCTCCAGCAGCATCGCGCAAGCTGACTATGGGCTCGAAGCCCATGTCGCCGATCTCAACCGCTCCGGCGCTCGTCTGGCGCGCGAAGCCGCGCTGCTGGCCGAAGCGCAGGATGGGCGCAGGCGCTTTGTCTGCGGCGCCATAGGCCCCACCAACCGCACCGCCTCGCTTTCGCCCGATGTGAATGATCCCGGCTTTCGCGCGGTGAGTTTCGATGAGCTGCGCGTCTCCTATGGTCAGGCGGCCCATGCGCTGATCGAAGGCGGCAGCGATGTCATTCTGCTGGAGACGATCTTCGACACCTTGAACGCCAAGGCCGCGTTGATCGGCGTGTGGGAGGCCTTTGATGCGCTGGGCGTGCGACTGCCCATTCTGCTGTCGGGCACCATCACCGATCTTTCCGGCCGCACCCTGTCGGGCCAGACGCCCGCAGCCTTCTGGCATTCCCTGCGCCATGCGGAGCCCTTTGCTGTCGGCTTCAACTGCGCCCTTGGCGCGCGCGAATTGCGCCAGCATGCGGCGGAGATTTCGCGCATCGCTGATACCTTCACCCTCGCCTATCCCAATGCGGGCCTGCCCAATGAATTCGGCTTCTATGACGAGAGCCCCGAATATATGGCGAACATGCTCGGCGAATTCGCTGAAGCGGGACTCGTCAATATCATCGGTGGTTGCTGCGGCACCACGCCCGCCCATGTGGCGGCTTTCGCTGATCGCGTGAAGGGCCTTAGCCCCCGCCGCCCGCCGAAGGTCGAGCCCATGCTGCGCCTGTCGGGCCTCGAGCCTTTTACACTCACCAAGGACATTCGCTTCGTGAATGTGGGCGAGCGCACCAATGTCACGGGCTCTGCGCGCTTTCGCAAACTCATCAAGAACGGCGAATTTTCTGCAGCCCTTGATGTGGCGCGCGAGCAGGTGGTCAACGGCGCGCAGATCATCGACATCAACATGGATGAGGGCCTCCTGGATTCCCAGCGCGCCATGGTGGATTTTCTGCATCTGGTCGCCTCCGAGCCCGACATCGCGCGCGCGCCCATCATGGTCGATTCCTCCAAGTTCGAGGTGATCGAAGCCGGCCTCAAGTGTATTCAGGGCAAGGCGGTCGTGAATTCCATTTCGCTCAAGGAGGGCGAGGCGAAATTCATCGAGCAGGCGCGCATCGTGCGCCGCTATGGCGCCGCCGTAGTGGTCATGGCCTTTGACGAGCAGGGACAGGCCGACACCTTCGCGCGCAAGGTCGAGATCTGCGCGCGCGCCTACAGGGTGCTGACCGAAGAGGTGGGCTTTCCGCCTGAAGACATCATCTTCGATCCCAATATTTTCGCGGTCGCGACGGGCATCGAGGAACACGACAACTACGGCGTCGATTTCATCGAGGCTGCGCGGGCCATTCGCGCCCGTCTGCCCCATGCCCATGTGTCCGGCGGCGTCTCCAATCTCTCCTTCTCGTTTCGCGGCAATGATCCCGTGCGCGAGGCCATGCATTCGGTTTTTCTGTTCCATGCCATCAACGCCGGGCTCGACATGGGCATCGTCAATGCGGGCGCGCTGCAGGTCTATGAGAAGATCCCGCCGCAATTGCGCGAGGCCTGCGAGGATGTGGTGCTCAACCGCCGCGCGGACTCCACCGAGCGCCTGCTGGCCATCGCCGATCAATTCAAGGGCAAGGGCGTCGAAGCCAAGGAAAAGGACCTCGCCTGGCGCGAACAGCCCGTGGCCCAACGTCTTGAATATGCGCTTGTGAATGGCGTCACCGAATTTGTTGATTCTGACGTTGAGGAGGCGAGGCTCGCCGCCGCGCGCCCGCTCGATGTGATCGAAGGCCCCCTGATGGCGGGCATGAATGTGGTGGGCGATCTCTTTGGCGCGGGCAAGATGTTCCTGCCCCAGGTGGTGAAATCCGCCCGCGTGATGAAGCAGGCGGTCGCTGTGCTCATGCCCTATATGGAGGCGGAGAAGGCGGCGGGCGGGCCGGATCGGTCGAGCGCAGGCAAGATCCTCATGGCCACCGTGAAGGGCGATGTGCATGACATCGGCAAGAACATTGTCGGCGTCGTGCTCGCCTGCAACAATTACGAGATCATAGACCTTGG
>CAMDOY010000114.1 GCA_945903655.1 Rhizobium sp. Q54
AGCACGCCGACGCCGCCAATGATCATCGTCGCCATGCGCCAGTCGAAGACGGCGGCCAGCATGACCATGATCAGGGGCGCCATCACAAAGCCGAGGTTGCCGCCGAGCGTATGCATGGACAGGGCGCGGCCGAGACGCTTCACGTCCACGCGCGCGTTCAGGATCGCATAATCGGCGGGGTGAAACACGCTGGAGCCCAGCCCGGCGAGGAACATCAGGCCCATGAGCTGCCAGTAGGAGGTCACCAATCCCACGAGCCCTATGGCGATGGAATTGATGAAGAGCCCGCCGATCAGCACCCGGCGCCCGCCATATTTCTGCACCAGAAAGCCCATGGGGGTCTGCAGCAGGCCCGTGGTCACCGAATAGGCTGTGATGGTGAGGCCAAGGTCGATGAAGTCGACGCCCAGATCCCGGCGCAACTGGCCGAAAAAGGGCGGCAACACCAGCATGTAGAGATGGCTCAGCAAATGGGCGAAGGACACGAGCCCGATGACCTGAACCTCGCCGCGCAGGTCCTCTTTCAGGGGAATCGTCGTCATTCTATTCAGCCGCCTGCAGATCGACGCCCTGGGGGTCGCGCAGGGCTGGCAGGTGGCGGAAGCGGGGGGCGACGTCGCTGGCGAAGAGCCGCATGGAGCTCTCCGAGATCCAGCGGGTCGCGCCCGGCCACTCCCCCAGAAAGCGTAGCAGCAGATGGTTGAGCCCGAGATCCGCGAGGGCCTGCACCTTCTGCGCCACCGTATCCGGCGTGCCCGCGATCAGATTGTGCATGTCCCCGCCCGCCGCATAGGCGGCAGCCGTGGCCTGTCCGGGCTTGCGCTCCACCACGGGCCCCATGATCTGCCCATAGCGCTCCACATAGGCGCGCAGCTGGTCGCGCAGGGGCGATTCGGCGCTGAAGGTGCCCAGAAAGGCCGGCATGCCCCGTTGCGCGGCCTTGACGACTGAGGCGTCGCGGCTGGCGGTGCGGATGACCGTGGGGCGACGCTTGCGATAGGCGGAAGGGGTCACACGGCGCTTGATGATTCCCTTTTGGGTCGGTGTGTCAAAGACATAGTCCTGATCGCCGGTCTTGAAGTCCCACAGGCGCTCCATGATTTCGAGCATATCCTCGGTCGCCTGCCCGCTGCGGTGATAGTCCGCCTCCAGCCCCAGCCCGAGGGGCTCGATGCCCGGAAATCCGCTGCCCAGCCCATAGAGGGTGCGGCCCTTGGTCAGCTGGTCGAGCTGGTTCATGCTCTCCACCAGCCGCACGGGATGGTAGTAAGGCACTGAGATCACGCCAAAACCCAGATAGCGATCCCTAGGGATCTGCGGCGCGATATAGGAGGCGAACTGGATAGGGTTGCTGTGCCAGGGGCCGCGAAAATGGTGCTCGGTGAACCAGGGGTTGTAACCGAGCTCCGCCGCCAGAAGCGCCTGTTCCACGGCGATGCCAATCACGCGCTCGTCGTTGGCCGGGTCATCCTCGACCGCCACATACATGGTGAGCACCATCGTCGAGAATTCCATGGGCGTGATCCTTCCTTGTCCTGGTCGCAAACTAAACAGGAACGAGGCGATTTCCAATCGTTCGCGTGACGTTTTTCCCTTCCGCAGGGTCGAGCGGCTCCGCCATGGGCCTTGAAGCGCCCGCGCCTGCTCCCTTGGGGCAAAGCGTTCTGGAAAGGGGAAAACGCCCTGGGCCGGGCCCCGACTGACGAGAGGCGCTTGTATTCTTGCCGCGTTTGAGGGCATGGTGACATGAACGCAGCCTTAGCCTTTCCTCCAAAGATCGTCAGATGCCCTACCCCCCCTCACGCAATCAGGCCTTGGCCCGGCAATTTCGTCTGGATGATTTTCCAGGCGAGGGCGCACCGCCCGTGGATGTCCCCTGCGACGTCCTCTGTGAGGACCACGTGGGCACCTACCGCTTGCCTTTCCCCTGTTCCTGGTCCGGCGAATTCTGGCGCAACGCCAAGACGGGCGAGCCCATTGAGGGCGCGGTCGTCGCCTGGCGCATCAAGACCAAACCCGCCGGGCGCTGATTCGCATGCGTCTTGCGACTGGTTCAGGGCCGCAAAGGCGGATGCTCCTGCGCATAGGCCTTCGCCAGCCGTAGCCCCGGATGGGTGGCGGACAATCGGTCGCCGCGTCCGAACAATTTGTTGCGCAGGGCGCCGCTCCCGTAGCTGGTCTTGTAGGCGCCCATGGTCTGCAGTTCCGGCACCACCAGATCGACCACCGCCTGCAACCCCCCGGGTTCCACAGTCCGGATCAGATTGAAGCCGTCGATGCCGGTTTCATCGGCGAAATCCACCAACTGGCGCGCGACCTCCTCAGCGGATCCGATGAGGAAGACGCCTGATGTCGGCGAATCCGGATGGAAGGCGGTGAGATCCTTGATGCGCATCTTGCGACCCTTGGTGAGGATCGTGACCCTTTCAAGAAAGGACTGGTTGGCGTCAGTTTTCATATATTCGATGGGGTCATCGGGGTCGTATTTTGAAAAATCGACGCCCGCGAGCGCGGAAAAAACCGAGAGGCTTCCCGCCACGTCAAGGTGGTCGCGGATGTCTTCGTATTTCTCCTGCGCTTGTCTGGTGGTCTTTCCCGTGATGATGGTGGCGGCCACGATCACGGCGATATCGTCGCCCCTGCGCCCATTGGCTTCAGCCTGACGACGGATGTCGGCGACGTGAGCGCGCACCATCGGCGCTTCTGAGGTGGTGAGAAACACGCATTCGGCATGGCGCGCCGCAAAGGCCCGCCCGCGCGTGGAGGCGCCAGCCTGATAGAGAACGGGTGTGCGCTGGGGCGAGGGCTCGCACATATGCACGCCCGACATGCGGAAGAAGGCGCCCTCGTGATCGATGCGCCGCACATGGTTTGGCTGCGCATAGATCCTTTTGTGGGCGTCGCGCAGGACAGCGTCATCGTCCCAGCTGGCTTCCCACAGCTTGTAGGCGATCTCCATATATTCGTCGGCCATGTCATAGCGCTCGTCATGCGCCCGAAGGCGGTCGAGCCCGATGGCGCGGGCGCCTGATTCCACAAAGCCCGCGACGATGTTCCAGCCGATGCGGCCCTTGGTGAGGTGGTCGAGGGTCGACATGCGCCGCGCCATCAGGAAGGGGTGTTCGTAGGTCAGATTGGCGGTGACGCCAAAGCCCAGATGCTGGGTCGCCTGGGCCATGGCGGGGATGACGAGAGTCGGGTCGTTCATGGGCGCCATGGCGCCCGCGCGGATGGCTTCAGCGGGATCGCCGCCATATTTGTCCATCAACCCGATGGAGTCGGCGAAGAAGATGCTGTCAAACAGGCCGCGCTCGGCAAGTTTCGCAAGGTCGACGTAATAATCGATGCTCGTATATCCCGTGCATTGATCCCGTTCATGGGTCCACATGCCCGCCCAGGACTGGCTTGGCGAGCACATGTGAAAGGCGTTCAGCAGGAGTTTCTTGCGCGCGGCGCTCATGGTCCCGACCTTCTCAGGGGGCCTCACTAGGGCATGTCTTTCATTTACGATGGCGCCCGCCTGCGCATTTGGCAATAGAACGCTTTGGCTGAAGCGCAGGCCTTGTTTTCAGGCGTCATTGGTTCAATAGTTGTCCAGGCGATGCGACCGGGCGGGTGACAGGCCTGTGCGGATGGGCGCAAACAAAGGGGAGGGCGTTGCATGCGCCAGATGAAACTGGGCCTTTTTCTGGCTCCCGGCGGGCATCATATGGCGGCATGGCGTCATCCGCAGGCCTATCCGGCGGGGTTCAGCATCAAGTCCTATATGTCCGTGGCGCAGACGGCGGAACGCGGCTGTTTCGACATGTTGTTTGTCGCGGATGTGTTTTCGACCACCGCGAATGGCGAGCGGCAGGATTCCTTCCGTTTTGAGCCGCTGACGCTTTTGTCGGCGCTGGCCATGGGCACTGAGCGGATCGGCCTCGTCGCCACCGCCACCACCTCGTTCAATGAGCCCTATAACGTCGCCCGCAAGTTCGCGTCGCTTGATCATATCAGCGGTGGGCGCGCGGGGTGGAACATCGTCACCTCCTCCTCGACATTGGAGGCCTATAATTTCGGCAGCTCGCATCATCGCGAACTGGGCGAACGCTATCGCCGGGCGGATGAATTCACCGAAATCGTGCGCGGCCTCTGGGATAGCTGGGAAGACGGCGCCCTGCTGATCGACAAGGCGGGCGGGCGCTTCTTCGACGCTTCCAAGCTGCGCATGCTCAACCATGTGGGGCAGGAGTTCAGCGTGCGGGGGCCCTTGACGATTCCCCCGTGCCCGCAGGGCCATCCGGTGCTTGTTCAGGCGGGATCCTCGGAGGATGGCAAGACGCTCGCGTCGAAATTCGCCGAGGTCATCTTCACCATTCAGCGCGACATCACAGAAGCGAAGGCCTTTTACGCCGAGATCAAATCGCGCGCCGCCGCCTTCGGGCGCGACCCAGCCCATGCGCTGGTCCTTCCGGGCGTCATGCCGGTGGTGGGAAGAACCCGGCAGGAAGCGCAGGACAAATATGAGGAGCTGCAGGCCTTGATCCATCCGGAAGCCGGCCTCGCCGGGCTCTCCCGCACGCTGGAAACAGACCTCACGGGCGTTGATGTGGATGGACCCTTGCCGCCCATCAACATCGAGTCGCTCTCGCAGAGCCGTGCGGTGGGCATGGTGGAGGCCGCCCGACGCGACAATCTGACAGTGCGCCAGGTCTATGAGCGCCTGCTGGTCTCCAAGGGCCACCGGCAACTCATAGGCTCTGCGACGGAGATCGCCGATTCCCTGCAGGAGTGGTTCGAAGGCGGGGCTTGCGATGGCTTCAACATCATGCCCGCCATGATGGCGGGGGGCCTGCCGGATTTCGTGGAGCTGGTGGTGCCCGAACTGCAACGGCGCGGCGTCTTTCGCAGAGCCTATGAGGGTGTGACCCTGCGCGATCACCTGGGCTTGCCGCGCCCCGGGGCCATGGCGCCATCGGTCTGATCCGTTCAAAATTGGCGCCCAAAATTTGCACCCTTGCCTCACGGCCCAAAATCAAATTCACTGGTGGGCAAGAAAAGTGGGAGGAATAGCCATGTCCAGAAACGTGATCGTCACCGGCGCCGCCAGCGGCATTGGCCTCGCCTGCGTCGAGCTTTTGCTGGCGCAGGGCGACAGGGTTTGCGCGGTGGATCTGAACCCTGTGCCAACAGACACGCTGGACGCAAATGCCCGCGCCGAGCGGATGATCGAGGTGACCACGGATGTCTCCGACCCCGCAGCCTGCGCGGCGGCTGTGGCGGCCTGTGTGGAGCGCTTTGGCAAGGTCGATGCGCTGATCCATATGGCCGCCGTTCACTCCACCCATACATGGCGGGAGATCGACGCCGCCCATATGAACCAGGTGCTGCAGATCAACGTCACCGGCGCCTTCAACATGAGCCAGGCCGCAGCGCTCGCCATGGAGAAGACCGGCGGCGGCGCCATTTGTCTGGCCATGTCCGGCTCCATCGCCGTTTCGGGTCTGGGTGGGGATGGGCGCGGCGGCATCGCCTATATTTCGTCCAAAGCCGCCATCATCGGCGTCACCCGCGGGCTTGCGCGTTCGCTCGCGCCGATCAACATCAGGGTCAACGCGGTCAGCCCCGGCTCCACCCGCACCGCCATGACCGCCGACTACAGCGAAGCGGCCGTGCGTCACGCCGGCGCCAAGACGCTCGCGGGACGCATGGGCGAGGCGAGTGAAATCGCGTCCGTCGCCCTGTTCCTGATCTCCGACACCGCAGGCTATGTGCAGGGCGAGATCGTCAATGTGAATGGAGGCGGCAGTCTGGGGCTTTAGTTCGCACGCGCCTCTGGAGCGGCGCTTAACAAGGCGCTCCTGAATTCTGCATGGATATGATCAAAGGGAGAAACCGCATGCTGCTTCCCACAACGCTCGTTGGTTCCTACGCCCAGCCTGATTGGCTCATTGATCGCCCGAAACTGGCGGGTCGCTTTCCGCCGCGCGTGCGCGCAAAGGAGCTCTGGCGGATCCCGGAGCCCTTCCTGAAGGAGGCGCAGGATGACGCCACTGTGCTGGCGATCCGCGCGCAGGAGCGGGCTGGAATCGACATCGTCACCGATGGTGAGATTCGCCGCGAGAGCTATTCCAACCATTTCGCCACTGCGCTCGAGGGCGTCGATATCGACAATCCCGGCACGGCGCTGGATCGCTCGGGCCATCCCAACCCCGTGCCGCGCATCGTGGGCAAGATTCGCCGCAAGCATCCTGTGCAGGTGGAGGATCTGCAATTCCTCAAAAGCCAGACCGACCGTTTGGTGAAAATCACGGTGCCCGGGCCTTTCACCATGAGCCAGCAGGCCCAGAACGATTTTTATGGCACGCTGGAGGAAGCCGCGATGGATTACGCCGTCGCCGTGAATCAGGAGATCAAGGATCTCTTCGCCGCAGGCGCCGACATCGTGCAGGTGGATGAGCCCTATATGCAGGCGCGCCCCAAGGTCGCTGACGAGTATGGCTTGAAAGCCCTGAACTATGCGCTGGAAGGCGTCACGGGCACAACCGCCGTGCATGTGTGTTTCGGTTACGCAGCGGTCATTCACGAGCGTCCCAGCGGCTATTCCTTCTTGTCGCAGTTCAAGGGTTGTCGCTGCAATCAGGTGTCCATCGAAACCGCCCAGTCCAGCCTTGATTGCGCGGTGTTGGCTGATCTGCCCGACCAGAAGATCATTCTGGGCGTGCTCGATCTCTCGGACATGGCGATTGAAACGCCAGAGGTTGTCGCAGGGCGCATTCGCCGCGCGCTGAAATATCGGGACGCCCGGGATATCGTGGTCGCCCCCGATTGCGGCTTGAAATATCTGCCGCACGCCATCGCCTTCGGGAAAATGCAGGCCATGGTGGCGGGCGCCAAGATCGTGCGCGGGGAATTGGGCGGATAATGGCGGTGGCCTAATCGGCATGGCCGCGCTCCCAGGTCTCGCCATAGCCGCGCACCAGTTGGGCCATCTCCACGATCTCGCGCGCTGCTTCGCAGTCCACCCGCAGCGGCATAGCCCCAGCCACCACCACATCGAAGCCTTGGGCTTCGATGATGCGTGCGGACAAGGCGTCATAGGCGCCGGGCGCATAGACCATGCCCGGGGCCGCCATCAATTCACGGAAACGGTTGTGTGCGTTCCTGTCGGGTCAATCACAGGCTGGAGGCGTCGGCGCGCTGGGACCAGGGGATGTGCTGCGCCATTTTCTTCTCGAAGGCTTCGATCTCCGCCTTGTGTTTCAGCGTGAGGCCGATGTCGTCCAGCCCCTCCAGCAGGCGGGCGCGGTCGGCGGGGGAGATGTCGAAGGCGATGCGCAGGCCGTGGGGCCCCTTGATCTCCTGCGACACGAGATCGACAGCAAAAGGCGCCGCGCCATTGGCCGCCACCACAGCCGCCTCCAGTTGATCCGCCTGCGCATCGGGAAGCGTGATGGGCAGGATGCCGTTTTGCAGGCAATTCTCGCGATACATGTCGGCGAAGGAGCGCGTGATGATGCAGGTCACGCCAATCGCCAGAAAGGTCCAGACGGCGGATTCGCGGGAGCTGCCGCAGCCGAAATTGCGACCGGAGATTAGCATGGCGCCTGTTCGGAACTGCGGCTGGTTGAACACGAAATCGGGTATCTCCGCCCCATCAGCGCTGTGTCGGCGATGCTGAAACAGGGTCTGCGCATAGTCTTCGCTCATACGCGCGCCAGCGCCCATGGGCGCGATCTGGTCCGTATTCACATCGTCTTCAAGAAAGGGAATCGCTGTCCCCATGATGCGCGTAAAGGCCTTCATCACTCACCTGCCTTCATCTTGGGGACATCGACGATCTTGCCCGCAATGGCGGCGGCGGCGGCGAGCGCGGGGCCCACGAGATGGGTGCGCACGCCTCGTCCCTGGCGATTTTCGAAGTTGCGATTGGTCGTCGATAAAATGCGCTCGCCCGCCTCGCCGCGATCCCCATTGGCGCCCGCGCACATGGAGCAGGCGGATTCGCCCCAGATGAAGCCGGCGTCGCGGAAGACCTTGTCGACGCCGATGGCCTCCGCTTCGCGCTTCACCCGCGCGGAGCCCGCCGACACCAGCGCCACGACGCCCTGCGCCACATGCTGGCCGCGCACGATCTCCGCCGCCTCCTGCAAATCGGGCAGGCGGGCGTTGGTGCAGGAGCCGATGAAGATGCGATGGACAGGCAAGCCCACGAGCGGCTGGCCCGCTTGCAGTCCCATATAGTCCAGCGCGCGCTCGATGGCGCCGCGCTGCTCCGCAGGCAGGTCCGCGGGGTTGGGTGCGTGGCCATTCACCTCGATGACCTGCGCAGGGTCGGTGCCCCAGGTGATCTGCGGCTGCAAGCCATGGCAATCAACGGTGACCTCACGTTCGAATATGGCGTCTTCATCGCTGGGTAGGGTGCGCCAATGGGCGAGCGCGCGGTCCCACATGGCGCCCTTGGGCGCCCAGGGACGTCCGTAAAGCCAGTCGAAGGTCTTGTCGTCCGGCGCCACAAGGCCGCTGCGCGAGCCCATCTCGATGGTGAGATTGCAGAGCGTCAAGCGGCCCTCGATGGAGAGCGCGCGCGCCACAGGACCCGCAAATTCGATGATATGGCCGCGCCCGCCGGAAACGCCGATCTGCGAGAGAATTTTCAGCGCCACATCCTTGGCGGAGGCGAGCGCGCCGATCTTGCCTTCCAGATGCACGCGCATGCGCTTGGGCCGGACCAGCGCCATGACCTGCGTCGCCAGCACATGCTCGAGCTCGGTGGTGCCGCAGCCAAAGGCCAGCGCGCCAAGCCCGCCCACCGTGCAGGCGTGGCTGTCGGGCACCGCATGGGTGGCGCCCGGCAGCACCATGCCGATTTCCGGACCGACCACATGGGAAATGCCATAGTCTGCGTCATCAAGGTCAAACACCCGCACGCCATTCTCGCGGCTGGCGGCGCGCACGGCGTCTAGAAAGGGTTTACTCTGCGGATTTGTGTTGTCGTCGCGCCCGGGCGTCGATGCGGGCGTATGGTCTAGCGCGGAGAAGGTGATGTCGGGACGGCGCACCTTGCGCCCTGCCGCCTTCAGTTTCTTGAAGGCGTGGGGCGCATGAAGCTCATGGGTGATGTGGCGGTCGATGAAGAGCAGGTCGCGCCCATCCATGCGCTGACACACGACATGGGCGTCCCAGATCTTGTCGAAAATTGAACGCCCCATGCGTGGCTCCTTCGTTTGATTTGACACGACCCGTCGGCTCTAAAACTGCGCGAGCAGTTCCGACGCTGATTTCATGCGTCCGGGCGCCTGCGGGTCCGCCGCCCCCAGCACCCTTGTCTCCCAGGCCTCGATGGCGGGCTGGTCGCCGTGGAAGACCCTGTGGGAAATCTTGAAACTGGTGCGCCCCAGATCGACAAAGGCGCTGACGATGTCGATGTCGTCCCCATAGGTTGCGGGCTTGCTGAACCTTGCTTGTGTGTTCACCAGCAGAGCCCCTCTTGATTAGCAATGGCCTCAGCCTTGTAGAACATCCGCCCGGATACCATAGGCTCATTTGCCGCCCATATTCTCCATGCTCTCGCGCAGGGTGCTGACGATCTCGGGCGACA
>CAMDOY010000115.1 GCA_945903655.1 Rhizobium sp. Q54
GATCTCCTCCTTGATCAGCCTGATTTCATCAATAGTCACGGCAGCTCCGCAGCCCAAACGTTCAAAAAACGCAACGAAGGACGCCACCCAACTTTACAAAGGCTCGCACAGACGCGCTACAAATCAGTTTGACCGCGCAGTTCGTTTAGTATGCTTGACTTTATATTAATGGCTACAGAAAAATTCCAAGCGGTCTCGTTTTTAAGGGTTTCGGCGGAAATCCTGCAAAGAAAATGATGATTGTTTCTTTTGGTCATCAGAAAAGGGCTTCTGTCCTGATTTTTCACCGCCTCGCCTGATCCAGCCTGCGGCGGTCGCATGACCAGCGTGACCGCACTCATCCCATATCTGCGGTCTGGTAGACTTCTCCCCCGCTCGTTTCGACGAGGGGGCTTTTTTCTTGCTCGTGCGCAGGCGCCAACGTACACTCTTATCTTGATGTTAACCGGCCATTGTCATGGCTGCGGCTTCCGCGTTTGAGTGAGTATCCCCATGAGCGCAGTCCCCGCATCCCCAACTCCGCCAACGGTCAAGCACCTTGAGGCGCGTCTGCGCAGCCTTGACTTTGAAAACCAGCAGCTTCGGTCAAGGCTGGAGGAGCAAAACGAGCGCCTGGCGCAGTTGGCCCAGGAAAACGACAGCCTCAAGACGAAACTGGTCAACGCCGACCTGTCTGATCCCGATCAGACCAAGGGCGCCCGCCGCGGCTCTGGCGTGCTCAGCAACGAAGAAATGGACTTCGCCCTGAGCATGGCCCGCAACACCGCGAGCCCACGGGCGGGCTAACTGTCTCGCTTCGCCTGCAACGGGCCGACCGGCGCCATTGACAGGCGCAGGCGGAGTCGCGAACCTCCCGATCCACTCCAGATTGTCTGGCGCCACCCGCCAAGGGCCTCAGGCAACGTGACGCGCCCAAGCTCCTGAAGGATTGGGCATCTGAAAAATCGGCTTCCGACGCGGCGCAGACCGCAACCGGGACGAGGGAGAGACGTGATGAAACAAGCAAGCTTTCCTGTCTTGACCCTGCTGGCGGCGCTGGCGGGCCTATGCCTGAGCGCCCCAGCCCCCGCTCAGGAGACCTGGCCGTCCAAGGCGGTGCGCATGATCATGCCCTTCCCGCCGGGCTCGGGAACCGATGTTCTGGCCCGACTGATCTCGGAACAATTGTCCCGCAAATGGGGTCAGGCCGTCACCGTCGACAATATGGCGGGCGCGGGCGGCAATATCGGCGGACAGATAGCTTCGCGCGCGGCGCCCGATGGCCATACGCTCTTGTTCGTGCCCGCGCCGCCCCTCGTCATCAACCAGTTCATGTACAAGAGCACGGGCTACGACCCCGCGAAATTCGCCCCCATCAGCATGGTCGCCAGCGTGCCCTATGCGCTGGTGACCCGCAAGGATTTCCCCGCCAATACCGTGAAGGAATTGGTCGCCCACGCCAAAGCCAATCCGGGAAAGGTGACCTTCGCCTCCTCCAGCATCGGCTCCACGGCGCAACTGGCGGCCCTGCAACTATCCATGATGAACGGGCTGGATATGGTGCATGTGCCGTTTCGCGGCGCGGCCCCGGCCCTGACCGACGTGATGGGCGGACATGTGGATATGGTCTTCGACATTGTCTCCACCGCCCTGCCCATGTGGGAGTCCGACAAGGTAAAGGTGCTCGGCACCGGCGGGCAAACCCGCTCGCGCATCATGCCGACCATTCCCACCATTGATGAGGCGGGATTTCCAGGTTTCCAGGCCCTGACCTGGTTCGCCATGGTGGCGCCGCCCGGCACGCCGGAAGCCATCACCGGCAAGATCTATCGCGATACGCTCGAAGCCCTCAGGGTTCCCGAGGTCTCCACGCGCATCGCCGCCATGGGGATGGATGTCGTGGGGATGAACCCGGAGGACTCGGGAAAGTTCTTCGCCCAGGAAGCGGCGCTGTGGGGCAAAATCGTCAGGGACGCGAAGATATCGCTGGATTGAGCCCTATTCGATCTTCACCCCGGACTTGGTGATGATCTCCCGCCAGCGATCCGATTCCTGCGTGAGAAAGGCGGCGAATTGATCAGGCGTGCCCAGCGGCACGTCGAGTCCCTGCTTTAGGAAGATGTCGCGGTTGGCGGGCTCCGTGAAGATCTCGGTCGCCTGGCGGTTGAGCCAGTCGATGATGGGACGCGGGGTTTTGGCGGGCGCCATGAGGCCAAACCAAGCGCCTCCCACGAAGCCCTCGTAGCCCAGCTCCTTCATGGTCGGCACTTCGGGGAGCTGCGGCGCGCGCTTCTCGCCGAGATAGGCGAGAGGCGCGAGATTGCCCGCCCTGACATTTTCCAGCGCAAGACCGAGCAAATCAAAGAAGATCGGCACGTGACCCGCCACCACATCCTGCGCGGCCGGGGCGGCGCCGCGATAGGGCACATGGGTGAGGCTTGTGCCGGTCGCCAGCTGGAACTGCTCGCCCAGCAAATGGGAGATCGTGCCCAACCCCGCCGAGGCGTAGCTATAGCCATGGGGTTTAGCCTTCAGCGTCTTCACGAGATCCGCGACGCTGCGCACGCCCATTTTCGGATTCACCACCAGCAAATTGCTGCCTGAGACCACAAGCGACACGGGCGCAAAATCGGCCATGGGATCGTAATTGAGCTTGCGGTCGAAGTGCTGGAACATGGAATTGGTGGCGTGGTAGCCGAGATAAAGCGTATAGCCATCGGGCAGAGCGCGCGCCACGGTCTGGGCCGCAAGGATCCCGCCTGAAGCGGTCTTGCCTTCGACAACGACGGTCGCCCCGGCGCGCTGCTGCAGCGAGGTCGCGAAGGCCCGCGCGACGATATCCGCCATGCCGCCGGGTTGGGTTGGCACCAGAATGGTGATGGTGCGGGAGGCGACTGGATAGTCCTGCGCATGAAGCGGCGCCGACCCCAGAAGACCGGCGATGAACGTCAGCAAAAAACGGATGCGCATGGACATCTCTGGCTCCTCCCGATGGCGCCCAAGCGTCACCCGGCAGGAGCAGGCGCGCTGAGGCGAAGTGTTCTTTTGGAGGGAGTATTCTCCATCTGTCCGGGCAAGGCAATTGGGGAGGCGGCCCTTTGCGCCGCCCTGGCGATAAGGCGAGCCCAGATCCGCCATGGCGTCCATGCGCAAACGCGTGATATCTTAGCATCCGACAAAACATTCATGGAGAAGAACGCCCATGCTTCGCACCCTGGCAGCCACAGCAATTCTTGTCGCAGGCGCCGCATCATCCGCCATGGCGGCGGACTTCTATGCGGGCAAACAGATCAGCCTTGTGGTTGGCGCACCTGCGGGCGGAGGCTATGACCTTCTTGGACGCGTGGCGTCACGGCATCTGGGCAAGCATATTCCCGGGGCGCCATCCATCGTCGTGCAGAACATGCCCGCCGCCAACAGCGTAGCCGCCACCAATCATCTGGCCAATGTGGCCGCCCGCGATGGAACGGCGATCGCGCTGGTTCAGCGCGGCATGTTGCTGGCGAAATTCGTCAATCCCACGGGCGTGCAGTTCGACATCGCCCGACTGAACTGGCTTGGCAATCTCAACAGCGAAACGGGCCTGCTCATTGCGCGCGCCGATGCGCCTGTCAAAAACGCGCAGGACTTGCTGCGGAAGGAACTGATCGTCGGAGGACAGACAGGCGTCGATCCCGAGATAAGCCCTCGGCTTTATAACGCTTTTCTTGGCATGAAAATGCGCATCATCAGTGGCTATGAGGGCACCACCGCCATCGGATTGGCCATGGAGAAGGGAGAGGTTGACGCGGTCGGCGACTGGTCCTGGTCCAGCCTCAAGGTGCAACGGCCCGAATGGCTTCGGGACAAGAAGATCAACATTCTGCTTCAAGGCGCCCTCGAGAAGGATCCCGAGTTGCCAGATGTGCCGAATGCGCTGGAATTTGTGAAGGATGATCTCTCCCGTCGAGCGCTGGAACTCTACTTCACCCAGAAGACCGTCGCCCGCCCGCTCGTGGCTCCGCCCGATGTGCCAGCAGACCGCCTCGCCATCCTGCGCAAGGCGCTCATGGACCTCAGTGGAGACAAGGATTTTCTGGAGGATGTGAAAAGATCGCGCCTTGAAATCGCCATTCTGCCCGGTGAGGCGGTGCAGGCCTTCGTCGCCAAGGTCGCCGCGACGCCGCCTGATGCGGTGGCGCGCTTTGTGAGCGCCATGTCGGCGCAATGAACGCCAAGAAAGCGGAGTAAAAAGACAAAAGAGGCGCGCGGCCCGCGCCTCCATGCAAATCCACGTTCGGAGGTCTTGAAATTCGCTCTCAGTTGCCGTCAGGGGTGCGCGTCCCGATCCACTTGCCCTTGACCTGATCATAATGGAGGGTGGGATCGTAATTCGGCACACGCAGTCCCAGCGTCACCGCCGATAACTGTCCGGTCGCAGACAGAAGATTGTAGGAATAGACGACCTGATCACGCTGGGCGGTGACCAGGTTGACCCTCGAACTGAGAAGCGTTTGCTGGGCGTTGAGCACATCAAGCGTCGTGCGTTGCCCGACCTTCGCCTCTTCGCGCACGCCATTCAACGCGACCTCATTGGCGCGCACCTGCGCCTGATAAGACAGAATGGTGAGCTTGCTGGTTTCAAAACTGCCCCAGGCGGATGTCGTCAGTGAACGAATCGTCTCTCTCTGCAAATCTGCATTCAGGCGCGCCTGGCCCAACTGCTCCTTGGCTTGCCGAATGGCTGCATAGGTGGCTCCGCCTTCATAAAGGGGCACGCTGAGACTGGCCACGGCCGCGAATACTTTACTTTGATAGTTCGGGAATCCCGAGGGCTCCCTGTTGACGGTGGCTGTGCCTGTCGCGGTGAGCGTGGGCAACAAGGCGCCTTCCTGAACGGTCACGGCAAGCGCCGCGACATCAACCGCGTGCAGCGCCGCCTGGATTTGCGGATGATTCTTCTGACCAATCGCTATGGCCACCTCAAGGGAGCGAGGCAACAAGGCTTCAACCGGTCGGGCGGGCTCAAGATTACGGGGCTGGTCGCCAATGTATTGGCGATAGGACGCCATGCTGTTTTGCAGATTGAACCGGGCGTTGGTGGCGTTCGCCTCACCCTGCGCAAGGGAAGCTTTCGATTGATAGACGTCCGTCTTCGTCACCTCGCCGACCTGAAACCGGTTCTGGGTCTGGCTCAACTGCTCTTTCAAAACCTGAACGTTATTATTCTGGAGGTCGAGGATCGCGGTGTCGCGCAGCACATTCATATAGGCGGTGGCGGCATTGAGCAGCGACTGCTGCTCGGACAAACGCAGCGTTTCCCGCGATTGCAAAATGGTCGATTCCGCCTGCCGAACCGTATTGCCCGTGCGACCGCCATTGTAGAGGGTTTGCGTCATGGCGACGCTGCTGACCCTCGGTACGGTGTTGCTGTCCTGTTTCAACCCGGTCCTGTCGACGATCCTGTTCTGCGACAAGCCCATGCTGGACGAAGCGGTGACGGTAGGCCGCCAACCCGCCGTGGCGCGCGGCACGCCCTCGTCCGCCGCACGAGTCGCCGCACGCTGCTGATTGAGATCAGGACTATATCCGTAAGATTTCGCCAAGGCGCCTGATATGGTTTCCGCAGATGTCGACGGCGCGTAGAGGAGCACGATAGCAAGAGCGACAAGCGAACAGGAACGCAGCCACTGCCGCTTGCCGCTCGCCTTGTATTCTTTCCATACATCAGCGCTGTACATGGAGATGCCTACTGAACCAGTCACCCTCAACTACTCCGACGTTTGCGGCACGGGGCACAAACCCAGCGTAAAATCAGGCTCTCTGAACGGTTTGAGCCTGCTTTTTTACCTAGGGTAATTTTAGGTCGGCGACTGTCACTGCAAATCTTACAATCCCGCTTATACACCAATTATTAACCATCTTTTCCCGTGCTGGAGTCAAACATGATCCAGACTTTAAAATGGCTGGCGATCCGGGGAAAATGGAGGGAAATCGCTGGCCCATCATGCTGACGCCGCGAGCCAATGAGGCATGGAAATGTTAGAGCGCGACGACAGTCTGACGTCCGCTGAGCCCCCGGGCCGAATCGGTTGAAACCAGCCGCATCGACGGCTGCTGAACCTGCGAGCCAACATCGAACAGGCAGATTGCAACACGCGCCAGAGCGCGCAAAAAAGGACGGATCTGAAAAAGATCCGTCCTGTCGCAGAAGCAAAGCTGCGATGCTGCGCCCCGCCCCATCAGGTTTTCAAATATTTGCCGCCCGTCTGGTTCGCAATGGGATCAAGCCCCTTGCTCTCCCGCTCGAGGCGCGTCTCGCGCACCCAGCTGCGCTTCAATTCGTCCTTCACCGCTATTTTCAGGCGGCCAAGGCCCCCTTCCACTTCCAGTTCGATCTGATCGCCATCCTGAAAGGCATGCAGACCACGATGGTTTGTACCGAGCGCGATGATGTCGCCGGGGACAAGGGTGTGGATGGACGACACGAACTCGATGCAGCGGGGAATCTTATGCGCCATATCGCTGGTGTTGTAGTTCTGCTTCAACACGCCATTGTTCCACAGACGCACCTGCAGCTTATGCGGATCAGGAATCTCATCGGCTGTGACGATCCACGGACCTATGGGCGCAAAGGTGTCACGCGACTTCATCTGATAGAAGCTTTGGGCTGCGGGCTGGACGCCGCGCGCTGAACCATCGATGAAATTCATATATCCGAAGATATAGGACATGGCGTCAGCGGCCTTCACATTGGTCGCCTTCTTGCCGATCACGAGCGCGATTTCCGCTTCGCCTTCAAAAACGGTGGCGGGAATATCCGGCAGAACCATGCTCTCGCCCTGGCCGATTATAGATAATGGCGACTTCATGAACGTATTGATCGGCGCCGGCTCCTTGCGGGCGCCATCCTCCATGTAGTTCACCGCCATGCATGTGACATTGATGGGGCGCGGCAGTGGCGCGCGCAGCTGGACCGAGCTGAGGGGAACGCCCGCTTCCTTGGCGACGAGCTCGGCGATCTGCCCCTTGAACGTGACCCAATCCGCGATGACCGTGTTGATCACGTCATGGGGCGCCCTTGGAGCGATGCCCGCCACCACAGCTGAGACATCGACGATCCGGTCATCACCCTTCAACACGCCAAGACGCCAATCATTGAAGAACGTTATTTTCATTTTTTCCTCCCCATTTTTCAGGTCAGGGAAAGCAGTCGCCAAACCCTGGAAAAGTTCGCCACTGCGCCAAGGCGCGGTTTACCTGGAATCGCAGAGCCGAGTGGCGGATCGCCCGGACGCGATTGGAAAACCAGCGCCATGCGCGCCGCTTCAATAGCCGTAACCATCTTGCTGCAGCCCCCGCCCGGCGTCAATCCGGGCCTCGGACGCGAAGGTCTGAACGCCCGAACTTGCGAAACGCAGCCAGCAGGACAGACCTATCACGCGATCAGCGAATCCGCCGTCTCCATGGCCTTTTCCCGACAGGTCGTACGGCGCATATCGCGAACGAAATTGCGATCATCGAACGGCGTCGCCCTGTGCATCGTGGCCAGATTATCCCAGATGAGCACATCGCCCTGCCGCCACTTGTGCGCATAGACGAACTGAGGCTGAACGGCAAAATCCATGAGATCGCTTATCAAGGCGCGCGCCTCCTCCCGAGGCATGCCGACGATGTCACTGGCGTGGGAGGCCAGATAGAGGGCCTTGCGCCCTGATGGCGCGTGCAAATGAACGAGCCCGTGCCGCGCCGGGGGCCGGGTGACCCGCTCCTCCTCCGTCGGTTCAGGCCCGCCGCCCTGCACGCGGCTGTACCAATAGGAATGTTCCACGATCAGATCTTCAAGCCCAGCCTTGCGCGCTTGCGGGAGGGCCTCCCAGACCGCGCGCATATCCGTGAATTCCGTCTCAGCGCCCGATGGCGGGGTGATGTGACCCACCAACAAAGAATAGGTGGCGCGCACCTCGTAAAAACTCATATCCGTATGCCATAGGCGGTTGGCGCGCTTGTAGGCGAGCCTGCGATCATCATCCGCGTAAATTTCTCCGACATCATTGAGATTGCTCTGGTCCACGATCTCGGGATAGGGCAAGCGCACTTCAGTGCCCTTGATCTTCGGTGATTCGCCGCGCTCCAAAGGCCCCAGCCTTGCGCTGAAAGCGATATGCTCTTCATTGGTCGGCGGCTGATCATGGCCGATCACGCAAACCGCATATGTGGCGAGCGCGGCCCGCACCTCAGTCATGGTCGACTCGTCTATAGGCTGGCGAATATCGACGCCTGTCAGACGAGCGGCGTAAAGCGGATGCAGGGGTTCAATCCCTATGGTCACTGTTTCTCTCCCTTGCGTTTCTTGTAACCTGAGCTCCAGACCCGCTGAAGCCATGTTTGTAAGGCCGCATCCACGCCTGTGGCCATCCGAAGCTAGGTTATGGCCGAATGCGCTTATTCGATCAGTTTCTTGCCCCGCGCCTTCACGGCCTGCGGCATGGCCATGAGTTCGTTGACCGTCTTGGCCAAATCCTCTCCACGGATGGGATTGGGATCAAGGCGCGCAGCCGTCACGTCCTTCAGATATTCAGGATCCTGCAGCATTGACGCAAAGGCGTCGCGCAGGGCTTTCACGCGTTCTGCGGGCACGCCGGGCGCGGTGGCGAAGGGATGACCAAGGCGCGAGCCGCTGATGACGAGGCGCACGAGCTGGCGATCCTCTTCATTGGTGACGAGATCCTCAAAAGCGGGGACGCCATCGAGATCACGCGGCTTGGGACCGGCGTAAACGATGACGTGAATCTCCTTGTTGGCGACCCAGTCAGGCTTGGCGGATTTCCAGCTGGTCCAGGAATTGTTGCGGCCATCCGCTTCGCCCCGGTCCATGGCGATGTTGATCTCGTTGACGCTCTGATAGCCCGAGATGATCTTGAAGCGCGTGCCGAGCAGCTCGTTCATCAACCTGGGAAAGGTGTAGGTGATGCCCGACCTGCCGTTGGATGCCGCAATCAACTCTTTCTTGCGGGCCTCTTCAACGGTTGTGACATTGGCGCGCTTGTGAATCGCCATGGTTTCGGCGGTGGGCGCAAGACTGCCGATCCAGTTGAATTTCGTCGCGTCAAAATTAACGCCCTCAACGCCCATCGCCTGATAGGACGGGAGACCATTTTGCACGAGCGCAATCACGCTGCCATCTTTCGGCGCGACATTGGCGAGATAATTCGCCATGAGCAAGCCCGTGGCGCCCACCATGTTTTGCGAGATGGTCGCCGGCTTGCCGGGAATGTGCTTGCCAATATGGCGCGAGACAAGGCGCATCTGCAAATCATACTCCCCGCCGGCGCCCACGCCCACCATGACGATGAGATTGCGTCCGCGGTAGAAATCTTCGATTTCGTCCGCTCTGGCCGACAAGGGCGTCAAAATGGAGCCCAATATGGGCGCCAGCATGAGCGCGAGCGTAAACATGGGGCGTGCCATGATGATCAATCCTGATGGAGGAGAAGATACCTGCATCATACTGGAAAGCCGGAGCCAATCAACACGTCAGGGCGCTTCTCACGCCC
>CAMDOY010000116.1 GCA_945903655.1 Rhizobium sp. Q54
CATGCTCCACCACGAGAAGGGTGACCCCGCGACGGGAAACGCCCATGAGAAACTCGCGCAACCCTGCCGTTTCCGTGGGGTTGAGCCCGGCGGCGGGCTCGTCGAGCAGCAGCAACTTTGGTTGCGCCGCGAGCGCGCGCACAACCTCAATTTTCTTACGAATGCCATAAGGCAAGGTGGACACGATTTCCCCGGGCCATGTCTCCAATCCGAGATCGGCCAATAATGCTTCCGCGTCGCGGCGCCAGGCGGAGGACCCTAACGGTAGAAGGAAATCGGGCCAACCGGCGACACGGGCCTGCTGGCCAAGCATCACATTCTCGACAACCGAGAGATGCGGCATGAGGCGAATGTTCTGGAAGGTACGCGCCATGCCCAGCTTGATGCGCTCCCTAGAGGGAACAAGCGCAATATCGCGCCCATTCAAACGGATCGCGCCACCACTGGGCTCGTAAACACCAGACAAGAGATTGAAGACAGTCGTCTTGCCCGCCCCGTTGGGGCCAATGAGCGCCAACCTTTCGCCCTCAGCCAGATTGAAACTGACGTCGGAGACAACCGAAAGGCCTCCGAAGTTCTTGGTCAGTCCTTCGATTTCGAGCAGTGCGCTCATGTCGGAGACCCTCCGGCCTTGAGCGGCTTCTCGCGCCGCAGACGCAAACGCGCGATCATCTGGCTGGTGATCAGCCCTTCTGGCCGAAGCGCCATCATGATGATGGTGCACAAACCAAGAATGACGAAACGCCAACTGTCATCGGGCGGCGTCGAGGGCACGACAGGACCAAAAACGGCGATCACACCCTTCTTGATCAGCGGGAGCACAGGGCGGATCGCCTCCGGCAGGATGGTGAAAAACGTGGCGCCAACCATGGGACCCCAGGGTGTCTGCGTGCCCCCAAGCAAGACATAGAGCAGCACATAGATCGACACCATCGCGCCGAAGGTCTGGATCTCGACATAGTTGAAGGCATGGGCGTAAAGAGCACCGGCGAAGCCAGCCAGCGCCGCGCCCAGGGCGAAGGCCACAACCTTCACGCTGCGCACATTCACGCCCATGAGGTCCGTCACCACATCATCGTCATGGCAGGCGCGCATGTTGAGGCCGAACCGCGTCGACATGAGATAGAAAATACCAATGGCCACAATGATCGCCGCAACCCCCGGCACATACCAGTCAATGAAATTCGGCACGGTCATCCCGGTAGGACCCCCGAGCATCTGGGAATTGAGAACGATGCCCGAGACAACCTCTGCAAAGGCGAAGGTCGCCAGCACGAGGTAAACGCCTATTGTCCGCAGCATTGGATAGGCCATCAGCCATCCCAGCATGCCTGCAATGAAAGCGCCGCTCGAGATGGTGACCAGCGTCCCGGCGCCAGACTGCGTCGCAATATAGGCCGCCGCATAGGCGCCGGTCGCCTGAAAGCCTGCTCCGCCGAGATTGAGTTGCCCGGACGCCACTGGAAGGAAAATCGCATAGGCGAAGATGATGTTGATCGCCAGGATGGTCAGGATGCCGGCCCAGTATCCGCTCATATCAAAGCTTCCCCTTGCCGATGGAATTGTGCCCGAACAACCCCTGCGGACGGATCACCAGCACGAGGATCAGCAACCCCCAGACAACCATCTGCACCGTATCGGCGCCGAAAAAGTGAATCGTCATCATCTCGGCGAGGCCGATGATGACGCCCCCCAGCACAGCGCCCCAGATGGAGCCAAGACCACCGATCACCATCCCGGCGATCGCCTTGCTGCCGATATCCTCACCGATCTGAGGCGACACCTCCCCATAGTTGATGACGAAGAGCACGCCCGCGAAGGCGCAAAGCAGCCCGCCCAGCATGAAGACAGCCGCCACCACGCGGTTGGTGTCGACGCCAAGGATATTTGCTGCGTCCGGGCTTTCTGCGATCGCCCGCAAACCGCGACCGATGCGACTGCGCGCCAACAGAGCATTCAATCCAGCGACAATGAAACACACCGCCACAAGGCTGAGCACCTGCGGCAGACGCAACAACAGACCACCGATGTTCAGTGTCATGTCCATGGAGGGACCCGGGAACCGTTGCGCATCCGTCCCGTAGCCAATCCTCACGAGGTTTTCGATGACAAGAAGGAACCCCAAGGAGCTCACCAACGGAATCGCATGTTCCGTAGAGTCTCCATATTTTGTCTTCATGTAGCGAAAAGTGAAGCGCTCGATGATGAGCGATAGCAACACGACGAGTGCGGATGACACAAAAAGCGCCACGGGCCACCAAAGCGGCCCCGAGAGTCCGCCCGGCACACCCCACTTCGCGAGCGCACAGCCCACCATTGCGGTGAACATGAAGAGCGTCGGGATAGTGAAGTTGAGAAAATTGAGAATGCCGATGGTGAGCGTAAAAGCCAACGCCACCGTTACATAGACGCTTCCAAGCATGAGGCCGTTGACGGCTTGTTGTAAAAAAAGCATCAGGAGGGCCGACGACATTCGTGCGGAAACTTAGCCCTGCGGCGGGACGTCAGCAAACTTCGACCCATTCAGCTCTCCCACTCCAGCGCCAGAAAGCCCTCGCCCGACGAGAGCGACAGGAGGGGCGCTCCATCGAGTTGACGACCCTACATATTTCTGGAACTGAATTTTAGGGAAAGCAAGCACCATTTTCAGCCATTTCGCCGCAATTCTGGCCTTCATTGCGCTTGATCCTGTCAATGGCCGGGAAGCGCCACATACGCATGACCACGCCCCCGAATATTCAGATTGAATTATGGAAATACCTGATGCAGTCTCCAGCCCTTAGGGAGTTCAGGAGACGGGGTTCGCTTGTCAAACAAAGTAGACAGTATCACCCTCCTGTCCGATGGCCTTCCAGCTATGCTTTTCCGCAAAAATTGGATCGAGAGGCCGATGGATCAATTGCGCCATGATCTTACGGCGGCTCTCGGCGATACGTTTCTTCTTTCGAGAGCCTCAGGCTTCCATATTGGGGTGTGGATGACGAGTCACGCGCCATCATGGCCGCTCCGGAACGCCAGCCGGGTTGTCACATGCCCCCCGCCATGATCCAACGGCTGCGTCAATGCGAGGCCGTCGCGCAAGACGAAGCAGGGATGGAGACCTCCAGATGAAGCTTGGACCGGCCACAATCGAACGGGTGATCGACATCGACCCATTTGAGCTCGGGCTATCCTTCCTGTTTCCAGGGGCGCAACTGGAAGATTTGCACCCGCATGCCGCATTGCTGGCCCCAGATCACATCGACTTCGATAGCGCAAATCTGTTGCTGGCCATCCAAAGCTTTGTGCTGCGTGTCGGTGGACTGACAATCCTCATAGACAGTTGCGTTGGCGAATCCAAGCAGCGTGACCGACGCCGGGACTGGCACCAACGCATCGGCACGGGATACTTGAGCGCGCTAGCTGCGGCTGGCGTCACGCCCGATGACGTCGACATCGTCCTATGCACACATCTTCACGCGGACCATGTGGGCTGGAACACCCGGCTCGAAAACGGTCGTTGGATCCCGACCTTCCCCCGCGCGCGTTATATGATCGGTCAAGCAGAGCTGGCCGCCTGGCAGGCCGAGGAATTGCGGGCCCCCGGCGTAGCGAACCACGGGGCCTATGTGGACAGCGTGCTGCCTGTCATCGAGGCGGGTCTCGTCGAGACTGTGACCGACGGTTTCGAACTCACGCGCGGGGTGGCCGTGCTGCCCTTGCCTGGCCATTCCCCAGGACAAATCGGGCTCGACCTGAACTATGGAGAAAGCCGTCACGTGCTATTCTGCGGGGACGCCATCCATTCACCCACCCAGGTTTTCAAGCCGGAATGGACCAGCGCCTTTTGCGCCAACCCACAAGAAGCAGTCGCAAGCCGCATGGGACTCCTTGAGCGCGCAGCGCAGGACGGTTCGCTCATCGCCCCCTCCCACATCCGCAACGCCATAGGCTTTCGGGTGGAACGCTGCGGTTGCGACTTCCGCCCAGCCTATGTATGCGAGGCCACATGAGCCTTTCATCGAAACCACCATGCAATCGCATGCAATGAACTGAGGACGTGACACATGGCTGATCCAAAACTGAAGCAGGCGCTTGAAAATGGCGACTTCGTCGTTGCGCCCGGCGTCTTCGATCTGATCTCGGCTTTGATTGCCGACACCATCGATTTCAAGGCGCTCTATGTCACGGGCTACGGCACTGTGGCGTCCTACCTTGGTCTGCCGGACGCGGGCATAGCCACCTATCGCGACATGGTGGAGCGCATCGCCCAGATGGTGAAGCGCACCTCGCGCCCGGTGATCGCCGACGCTGACACAGGCTACGGCGGTCTGCTCAATGTGCGCTACACCGTGCAGGGATACGAGGACGTCGGCGTCACCGCCATCCAGATCGAGGACCAGGAATTCCCCAAGAAATGCGGTCATACGCCGAACCGGCGCGTGACCTCCCTTGACGATATGTTGCGGAAGATCGAGGTGGCCGTCGATAGCCGCCAAAGCGATGACTTCCTCATCATAGCGCGCACGGACTCACGCACGGGCCTGGGGCTCGACGAAGCGATTCGACGCGGCCAGGCTTTTGCAAAGGCTGGCGCAGATGTGGTCTTCGTGGAATCGCCGGAGAGCATCGAGGAGATGCGCATGATCGCGCAGGCCATCGATGCGCCGCTCTTCGCCAATATCGTGAATGGGGGACGCACGCCCCTGCTGAGTGCGGACACCCTGAAGGAGATGGGCTACGCCATCGCCATTCATCCGGCCATTGGCTTCCTGTCGGCTGGCGCGGCCCTGCGCAAGGCCTACGCTGACCTGCACGCCCATGGCGAGACCAGCGCGGACATCGATCTATACTCTTTCGCCGAATTCAATAAACTCCTTGGCTTCCAGGATGTCTGGGACTTTGAAAAGAAGTTTGCGCAAACGCCGTAAACGGCGCTGGGGGGCCGATGGGCCGAACGCTCTACGACAAACTCTGGGATAGCCACGTCATACGCAGCTATGACGATGGCTCAGCCCTGCTTTATGTCGATCGGCATTTGCTTCATGAAGTGAGTACGCCCCAATCCTTCATCGCCATCGAAAAAAAGGGGCGCTCCGTTCGGCGCCCAGACGCCAATCTGGCCGTGCCGGACCATGTGGTTTCGACAACCAACCGCCACCTGCCCATCGCCGATCCCCTCGCCCGCGCGCAGACCCAGCGGTTGGTGGAGAACGTGGCGCGTCACAAGATCCCCTTCATACCCCTTGATGATCAACGACAGGGTATCGTTCATGTGATCGGCCCGGAACAGGGCTTCACCCTGCCCGGCATAACCCTGGCCTGCGGCGACAGTCACACATCGACCCATGGCGCTTTTGGCTGCCTGGCCTTTGGAATTGGCGCCTCTGAATGCGGGATCGTGATGGCGACACAGGCGATCCGCCAGCAGCGTACGAAGACCATGCGGGTGAACCTTGTGGGCCTTCAAAGTCCATTCATCAACGCCAAGGACATCGCACTTGCGTTTATCGCACGCATCGGCGCCAACGGCGCCGCCGGTCATGCGGTGGAATATGCGGGCCCAGTGGTCGCTAAAATGTCGATGGCGGAGCGCATGACGCTTTGCAATATGTCCATCGAGGCTGGAGCGCGCGTTGGCCTCATTGCGCCTGATGATCAAACCTTCGATTATCTTCGCGGTCGTCCGATGGCGCCCAAGGGAGAGATGTTCGAGCACGCATTGACCTATTGGCGCACGTTGCCTTCAGACGCAGATGCGCAGTTCCACCGGGAACTGACGCTCGACGTTTCCGATGTTGAACCGCATGTCACCTGGGGAACCTCCCCTGAAGACGCGGCGCCCATTGGCGCACGCGTCCCCTCCCCTGAAGACCTGACCGAAGCCACTCGGCGGGAGCGTCGCCGGCGCGCCCTCGCCTATATGGACTTGAAACCGGGCGATCCTTTGGAAGCTATCGCCATAGACGTCGTGTTCATCGGTTCGTGCACCAACAGTCGTATTGAAGATCTGCGTGCAGCCGCCGCCGTGGTTGCGGGTCGGCATGTGGCGGCGCATGTCAAAGCCATCGTGGTGCCGGGTTCGGGCCTTGTGCGCGAACAGGCGGAGCGCGAGGGCCTCGCGCAAACCTTTCTCGACGCGGGCTTTGAATGGCGCGAGCCCGGCTGCTCCATGTGTGTGGGGATGAATGGCGACAGGCTTGAGCCTGGACAGCGCTGCGCCTCCACGTCGAACCGCAACTTTGAGGGGCGCCAGGGGGTTGGCGGGCGCACCCACCTGATGAGCCCCGCCATGGCCGCCGCAGCCGCAGTCACTGGTCGCTTGACAGATGTGCGCAAACTCATGGGGGGCAAACCATGACAGGCTTCACCACCACCGAGTCTCTGGCGGCCTATATGCCGGAGCAGAATATCGACACGGACGCCATCTATCCCGCGCGCTATCTCCTGCTGATGGAACGCGAGGGCCTCGGACCCTATCTCTTCCATGATCGCCGCTTCCACGGGGATGGGACGCCGAAGGAGGGCTTCATTCTTGACTTAGAGCCGTTTTCGAAAGCTCAGGTGCTCGTGGCGGGCGCAGGCTTTGGTTGCGGCTCCAGTCGCGAGCAGGCGGTTTGGGCGCTTACGGGGTTTGGCGTCCGCTGCGTGATCGCGCCCAGTTTCGGCGAGATTTTCGCGGGCAATGCGCTTAAGAACGGCCTGCTCACCATCGCCTTGCCTGAGGAGGTGGTGGCGAGGATCGGCGCAGCCGCGCAACGCGGCGCACGCTTCCGCATCGACCTTGAGGAGTGCATCCTCTGCGTCGACAATGAAATCGTGGCGACCATCGATCTTCCGGAAGGCCAGCGCATGGCCCTGTTAAATGGATGGGACGAAACTGACGTTCTTCTGCAAGAAGAAGGCGATGCCATCTCCGGCTTTGAGACGCGGCATCGCATGGCGCAACCCTGGCTGTTTCAGGGGTCAACCTGATGGTGGCGCCTTGCTCGCGCAGGATTTTCGAACTCGGGCCGCTACCATAATTTTCGTAGATAAATCGGCAGTGGAAGCCGTTATCTTACGCAAGATCTCTCAAAGCAAAGGGTGACCAGATGCACTACGATTTTGTTCCGATGTCCAAGCGCAAGCCCCTTCGCTGGCCCGATGGCAAGCGCCTCGCCGTGATGCTGACAAACAATCTGGAACATTGGGACAAGGTGAAAGATTCCACCAAACCCTACTACCCCGGCGGCCCCGGCATCGTGGGCGGCGACTTGCCCGGCAATGTCTATGACAATCCCAATTTCACCTGGCGTGAATATGGTCAGCGCGTCGGCATTTGGCGCATCTTCGATGTCTTTGACAGTTTCGGCATACCCTCCACCTGTACGATGAACGCCAAGACGGCCCTGGAGCGGCGTGAAATTATCGATGCCGCCCTGCAGCGGGGCTGGGAACTTGTAGCGCATAACTTCGTACAATCGGAATTGTTGACTGATTTCATGTTCGACGAGGCGAAGGAGCGTGAGGTCATCCGCGAAACGCTTCGCGTCTATAAAGAGGTTGTCGGGAAACCTGCGAAAGGCTGGCTCTCCTCCTCCTTGCGCTCGACCCTGAACACCATCGATATCATCGCTGAAGAAGGACTGATCTTCATCACGGACCTTCTGAACGATGATCAGCCCTATCTTGTGAAGACGCGCAGCGGCAACCCGATGGTTTCCATTCCCTACACATCGGAAGTCAACGACTTCACCGTTTTCATGCGTCAGGGCATGGATGCTGATGGCGCTTTCAAGGTCTTCAAGGAGCAGTTTGACTGGCTCTATGCAGAGAGCGCAAAGAGCGGTCGCTTCATGAACATAGGATTGCACCCCCACGTCATTGGCCAGCCCTTCCGCATCCGCGCGCTGCGTGACTTCCTCGCCTACGTCAAACAGTTCGACGACGTCTGGTTCGCCACGCGCGAGGAAATTGCCGAATGGTATCTGCAAAATCATCATACGCATATCGCATAAAATAGGCGACAGGACCGACATCTCCGTCGGCCCTGACTTGACGGGATGGCGTCCCTATGACGCTCAGCTCCTGGGTGGCTCCTCAAAGCTGTTGGACAACGGCGGTGAAGTCGTTATCAAGAGGACCGACCACCACTGTTCAACGAAAGCGAAGAGGTAGTCACGCGCATCCCTCACAAAAATTTTTCGAACATCCAGAATGCCAACGCTAGCAAACACACGAACCAGACGCAGGCGATGAAAGCGGCGGCGCGCCAATTCTTTGGCAACCGCTCGCGTGCAACGGCATCCATGCGAAATTCCGCCATCAACTCTGGTGGAATGAGCCGGATCGCCAGCAGCATGCCAAACGACACAATGATGAGATCATCCAAATAACCGAGAAACGGAATGAAATCCGGGATGAGATCAATGGGGCTCAAGGCATAGGCGAGAATAGCGATGGCACGACTTTCACATGTGGTCCGCCGCCACAATTTTAAGGGACCATGACGCCCACCCGCCCCATAATCAGGGGCCGGGTTTGGCCGCGTTAAGTTGATTTCACACCTTGAACAGGCCCTTGCCATTGCACGGAGGCGCTAGGCTCAGGACCCATTAATTTTCTTGCGGATCACTCAATTCACTGATTCACTCGTTACGTCTGGGAGGCGTGACGATGTCTGATACCAACGGCGCGTTGGCCTGACTCACGGGGGGGATTCCCCTGAAGGTCAAGTTCTGATTCCCTTGGCGCGAGGAGATTCGCGCCATGCCAGCGGCCCTGTCGCTTCGCACCGATTATTCACCTGCCGACCTGCGTCGGCTTGCTAAGAAAACCAAGGATAACAACCAGAGCCGGCGCCTTCTGTCGCTAGCCGCCGTGCTGGATGGCATGAACCGGACGGACGCCGCCGCATAGGCGGGATGGATCGCCAAACTCTTCGCGACTGGGTTCATCGTTTCAATGACCAGGGGCCCGATGGTTTGTGCGACGTCCACGCAGGCGGCGTTGAACCGCGGTTGAGCGCTGAAAAGCTTGCTGAACTGGCTGCTATCGTCGAGGCAGGACCCGACCGCGAGAAGGATGGCGTCGTTCGCTGGCGGCGGGTCGATCTTCAGCGGGTCGTAAAGGAGCGCTTCGAACCGATGGCTTCTCCATCCACCGAATAGCCAAGCACCTGAAAATCGGCGTCGGCACGACACGACGCATTCTGATGGCCGCTGCATGAAACGCGACGGAAAAAGCATCCATTGCCTCGACGGCGAAATAATCATCCTTCGACGAGGTCTGGCTATCTACAAGACCTTCGCAACACCGTTCTATCAAGTGCGAATACGAGACACAGTCGCTGGCAAATACATCGTCCGGTCCACCAAGGAAACCGCACGCATCAAAGCCCGCATAGCAGCCGAAGAACTTGCACGCGACATGCTCGGCAAAATCCCAGCTGTTCCCAAGCACCTTTCCTTCGAGCATTATGCGCAATTGTACGTCGGGCAAATTCGCCAAGATGTTGCACGTGGTCAGAAAGC
>CAMDOY010000117.1 GCA_945903655.1 Rhizobium sp. Q54
GCCCGCCCGCCGCCAGATCAAGGCCCATGAAGACGTCGCCAGGCTTGAGGCAGGCGAGGAAGACCGCCTGATTCGCCTGGCTGCCGGAATTGGGCTGCACATTGGCGAATTTGCAGCCGAAGAGTTCGGTGACGCGGTCGATAGCCAGCTTCTCGGCGATGTCGACGAACTGACAGCCGCCGTAATAGCGGCGGCCCGGATAGCCCTCCGCATATTTGTTGGTCATCACCGAGCCCTGCGCTTCAAGCACGGCGCGCGAGACAATGTTTTCCGACGCGATCAACTCGATCTCGTCGCGCTGGCGACCCAGCTCGAGGTCGATGGCGCGGGCGATCTCGGGATCGGATTGCGCGAGGGAGGCGGCGAAAAATGTGTTGGAGCTCATCACAACCCCGATGGGTTCGGCCGCCGGAAGTGGCGACGCGTCTGGCGCTGGCGAAAGAAAGGACTGGCCCGGCCCATCACAAGATGTAGCAGACCCACCCCTGAAGCGCCCAGCCAATAGCATGGCGATTGTCAGGGTGGAAGGCGGCGCGACGCTTCATCGCAGAACTGTCACACAGCAAAAAGCCCGGCTTTGGGCCGGGCCTTTCGAAAGCTGGAAAAGAGAGGACCTCAGTCGTCGTCCATGAGGTCGAGCAAGGTCTTTTGGACCGCGCCCGCGCGGGGGTCGCGATTCGGCGCGTCCTCCGGCGCCAGGGCCGGCTGCAAGGCGGCGACGCTCGAGCTGAAGCCGTCGCGCTGGTAGATATCCTCGCGGAACTGGACGATGCCGTCATTGGCCCAGGCGGTCACATAGACCCAATGCACGGGCACGGCGGCCACGGGGCGCGCATCGAGGCGGGCGCCGGAGCGGATGGCCTCGTCGATATGGTCGCGATCCCAGCCGGGGGTGTCCTTGAGGATCCAGGCCACGTAGTCGCGGATGTTCTGTACGCGCACGCAGCCCGAGGAGACGAAACGATAGTCGTCGCCAAACACGCCCTTGGCGGGGGTGTCGTGCATGTAGACGCCGTGGGGATTGGGAATGTTGACGCGCACAACGCCCAGCGAGTTCACGTCAGCGCCGGGATCCTGCCGGAAGCGATAGTTCACCGCGTCCATGGAGTTCCAGTTGATCGCGGTGGGGGGCACTTCATTGCCGCCCTTGTCGATCACACGGATCTTGTTCTCGGTGAGGTAGTTGGGGTCCGCCTGCATCTTGGGGATCAGGTCCTTGCGGATGATCGAGGCGGGCACGGTCCAGAAGGGGTTGAAATTGATCTCCACCACCTTGGCCTGCATGACCGGGGACTGGCGGTCGATCTTGCCAACGCCTGCGGCGTGATGGCTGAACACCATGCCATTCTCGACGGTCTCGACGGCGGCGGAGGGGATGTTCATGGTGATGAAGCGCGGACCAAGGTTCGCGGAAAAGCTGCGCAGGCGCACCAGATTGAGTTCAAGCTGGCGCAGGCGGTCCTGCGCGGGCACATTCAGGGCCTGGAATGTCTGCTGGGCGACGACGCCCGTGGCGTTGATTCCATGGCGAGCCTGGAAGCGACGCACGCCAGCCTGCACATAGGAATCGAAGGTGGGCGAGAAGCCCACGGCCTCATCCAGATCGCCGGTCACCATGAGACGCTTGCGCAGGGCCACGACGCTGGCGCCCTTGGAGCCGAGCTTGAGGGTCTGGCCCGCAGGCACGCCCTGCCAGCCGCCGCGCGCCAGCAGTTCGCGATATTGCTGGATGGCCGCCTCGGTCATCACCACCGTCTGCTGGGAGAGCAGCGGCGTGATGGTGCGCTTGACCTGAAGGGCCGCGTCCGCGTCGTATTTCTGTTCCCACTCGGCCTGGGCGCCCATGGCGTCCACCGGCGCCGCCAAAGCACCGCCCGCCTGCAATCCGCCCATGAGAGCGGAGAGGCTGACTGTCGCAAGACCCTGCGCGAAGAGGCGCCGGGAGGGGGAATCAATCGTCTTTTTCACTGACCGCTCCAATCGAACAGACGTCGAAGGCCGAAGAAAGCCTCGAAGCGCGACCCGCACCAGGGACAAATTCCCCGGGCTTTGCAGCGCTTTGCCCCGGTATAACCATCCAGAGCGCACACAAAGGCTAGCAGGCATGTCGTTAAAAAGGAACGAACAGTCAGGCTGATTTATGGCGCCGACGCCGCCGGGGGGCAGACCAGACGCCTTAAGCGCCACCTGTTGCAAAAGAGCGACGCTGGGGAAGGCTCAAAACCCCCAAAACGCGCCCTCATGATGGCGACAAGGTCTGCCAAGCCCTGATTTTGCGGGGAAACCTGGCGCGCCAGCGCCCCTGATTCGCGGGATTGCAGCCCCCGGTCCCGGCAAATCCGCCTGCTGAGTCCCATGTGTGAACCCGCAAGCCCCGCTCCCTCGGAGGCGCCGATGGCGCCGGCTTTCTGCAATTGAGGTGAAGGATTGGTGAATCCCCTGCCCTAATCGCGCTCCTGCGCAGCGTTCCAGGTGAGCACGAAATAGATGGCGATCAGACCCACGTTGATGGGGATGAAGAAACGACCGCCGAAGTGGAAATCGGGCATGAACATCAGGATGACCGTTCCCCCGCAGGCGGCGAAGAGCCAGAGCACCCCGCCCCAGGCTGCGGCGAGCCAAAGCCCCACCGCCGCCAGCAGATCCATCACGGCGAAGAAGACGATGGCGGCCGCCAGAGCGTCCGGCAAGGCGTCGAGGGGAATGCGGTCGGGCGCCAGAATGACCTTCCAGTGAACGAGGCCCTGCAGCAGCCACAGGACGGAGACGGTGCGCATGAAGACCACGAGCCGCGCGCCCCAGATCTCCGTGGGGCGTGACGCCGAATTAGGCCCGAGGTCGATGGCCTCGGACTCGTTTTCCGGACGTCCCTTGGCGCGCAGAAAAGCTCTCATGCGCCAGGGCCTCCCGCAAAGGTCAATTCATCTGCGCCCAGCGGCGCGAAACAGGCCGCCACCACGCCGGGATCCACCTCCTCCAGACACGCCGGGCTCCAGCGGGGCTGGTTGTCCTTGTCGATGATCACTGCGCGCACACCCTCATAAAAATCGCCCATCCGGCAGATGCGGGTCACGATGCGGAACTCGATCCGCAGGGCCGCCTCGATATCGGCGGAGCGGCCTTCCCTCATCTGACGCAATCCTATGGCTACACTGGTGGGAGATTTCGCTCGAAGCAAGGCGAGCGTTTCGGCGGCGAAGGCGGAGCCCTGCGCGCAGGCGCTCTCAAGGGTCTGCAAAAGCTGCAAAACGTCTCCCGGGCCGAAGGCCTGCGCGATCAGGGCGCGATGGGGGCCAAGGCTCCCGGGGGGCGGCGGCGCGCTGAAGGCGGCGATGATGGCGTCCGTGTCGCCGGGGGCTTCAAGGGCCAGCGCCAGAGCGGCGAAACGGTCGGAGGGAACATGGCTGGTGGCCAGCCCCAGCGCCACCGCATCCCCCGCCCCGATCCGCGCGCCGGTGACCGCGAGATAGCTGCCGGTGGCGTCGGGCAAGCGGGGCAGGAAGAAGGTGGCGCCCACATCGGGGAAGAAGCCGATGGAGACCTCCGGCATGGCGAAGACGAGCTTGTCGCCCGCGATTCGGTGGGAGCCGTGGATGGAGACCCCCACGCCACCGCCCATCACATAGCCATCCAGCAGGGCCACATAGGGCTTGGGATAGCGGGCGATGCGCTGGTTGAGGCGATATTCTTCGCGGTAGAAATCAAGCTGTTCGTCAAAGCGCCCGGCCACGCCCAGTTCATGCATGAGGCGAATGTCGCCGCCCGCGCAAAAGGCGCGCCCCCCAGCGCCCGAGATCACCACGCGCTCGATGGCGGGATCATGGGCCCAGGCCTCCAGCGCGGCGTCGAGGGCCTGCACCATGTCGTGGTTCAGGGCGTTGAGCGCCTGCGGGCGATTGAGCAGCACGAAGCCCGCAGCGCCTCGCCTCTCGCAGATGATGTCGCTCATGGCCATGCCGCCTCCGATGCTCCGGGCTTAAGCCGCGCGGGGTGAGGCGTCAACGGCGTCGCCCCTGGCCTACCGCCCCTTGCCCTCCAGCGCGGCCTGGGTGCGGGCGATGACCTCCTTGGGGGTGGCGAGGATCTGCCTCACGGCCTCCTGCACCTCCGCCCCGGTCATGGGGTCTATGTCCACGGAAAGGCGCTGCGCCTCAGCGAGGAAATCCGGATCCTTCATCGTCGCCTCGAAGGCCCTGCGCAACAGGGCCCCCCGCTCCTCCGGCACGCCCGGCGGCGCGGCGAGCGGGCGGCTCACCGCCGTTGTGAGCGACAGAAACCGCGCCACCGCCTCGCGCTCGCCATCGCCGTGAACGGCATCCAGAAAGAGCGGCGTGTCGGGCAAGTCGCGGTCCTTCCTGAGACCGATCTGGATCAGGGGGATCAGCTTGCCCTCGGCGACCGCCCTTGGCAGGGTCGCCTTGTAGCTCCCCCAGGTATTGGTGCCCCGCCCCTCGATCTCGCCGCGCTCCATGGCGAGGTTTAACGCCCCGCCGCCTTCATAGCCAAAGACCACCTTGAAGCGCGTGCCGACCAAAGCGTTGTAGACGATGGGGATCTGCGCGTCTGGCGAGCCTGCGCCGGTGGAGCCCAGCACCACCTCCATGCGCCGGGCGTCCTCGAGGCTGCGCGCCTTCGAGGTGTGCCAGACGGCGGTGACATTAGGCGCCTGGGAAAAATTCCCGAGCCATTTGAACGCGGCGAGCGACAGCTGCATGCCGGGCTGGCCGGTGGGCTCATGCACTATGAGCCCCTGCCCCACCAAGGTGATGAAGGTCCCGTCCTGCGGCGCCGCCCTGCCCGCATGATTGAAGGCGGTGAGGCCGCCTGCGCCCGGCTGATTGACCACGATGATATTCGGCGCGCCCGGGACATGGCGCGACACATGGCGGGCGAAGAGCCTGATGAGCGTATCGTAGCCGCCGCCAGGCCCCGTATGGGTGGACATGGTGAGGGTCTTGCCCGCGTAGAAATCCTGCGCCTGCGCGCCCGCGCAACCAGCCCCCAGAACGGCCAGCGCCGCCAACAATCCACGCGCCCGAAACCCCATGGCGTCCTCCCGATCTCTTTGTTTTAACGCATGCGCCTGTCGGCGAGGTTAGCACGGGCAGCCGCCAGACCAAAAAAGGCCGGGCTTGCGGGCCCGGCCTTCTGATAGCTGTGTTTGAAGGCGCGCTCAGTTCTTCAGCGGCACCTTGGGCACTGTGCGCCCGCCGCCCCGCGGCTTGCCCTCGTCCGTGGGGGGCGCAGGGGGCTTGGGCGCGCCCTTAGCCTTGGCGCGGCGCACCTCGGGCTCGGGACGGACCTTCTTCTTCGTGGACTCCACCACTTCCTTGTCGGGACGCGGCAGCACCGGACCCTCGGGGAATTCGAAGCCGAGGGTCTTCTTCTCGTCCTCCTCGCGCACAACGACGCGCACCGTGCCGCCGGTCTTCAGGCGACCGAAGAGCACTTCGTCGGCGAGCGGGGTCTTGATGGTCTGCTGGATGATGCGGGCCATGGGACGCGCGCCCATGGACTGATCATAGCCATGTTCGATCAGCCACATGCGCGCTTCTTCCGTCAGTTCGATCGTCACGGCCCGGTCGGCGAGCTGCGCCTCAAGCTGCATGATGAACTTGTCGACGACCTTGCGGATCACCTCGGTCGGCAGATGGCCGAAGCTGACGACGGCATCCAGACGATTGCGGAATTCCGGCGCGAAGAGCTTGTTGATCGCATCGGAATCATCGCCCTCGCGCTTGTTGCGCGTGAAGCCGAAGGCGGACTTGGCCATGTCAGCCGCGCCCGCATTGGTCGTCATGATGAGGATGACGTTGCGGAAGTCGATCTGCTTGCCCGTGTGGTCCGTCAGCTTGCCGTGGTCCATGACCTGCAACAGGATGTTGAAGAGGTCGGGATGGGCCTTCTCGATTTCGTCGAGCAGCAGCACGCAATGGGGATGCTGGTCGATGGCGTCGGTGAGCAAGCCGCCCTGGTCGAAGCCCACATAGCCGGGAGGGGCTCCCAGCAGGCGTGAGACCGTATGGCGCTCCATATATTCGGACATGTCGAAGCGGATGAGCTCCACGCCGAGCGCCAGCGAGAGCTGCTTGGCCACCTCCGTCTTGCCGACGCCCGTGGGGCCGGAGAAGAGATAGCTGCCGATGGGCTTGTCGCCATCGCGCAGGCCCGCACGGGCCAGCTTGATCGCCGAGGTCAGCGCGGTGATGGCCTTGTCCTGGCCGTAGACGACGCGGCGCAGCGTGGTCTCCAGATGCTCCAGCACCTCCGCATCGTCCTTCGACACGGTCTTGGGCGGGATGCGCGCCATGGTCGCGATGGTCGCCTCGATCTCCTTGATGCCGATGGTCTTCTTGCGACGGCTCTCGGGCAGCAGCATCTGCGAGGCGCCGGTCTCGTCGATCACGTCGATGGCCTTGTCCGGCAGCTTGCGGTCATGGATGTAGCGGGCCGACAGCTCCACCGCCGCCTTCACGGCGTCGTTGGTGTAGCGGACCTTGTGGAACTCCTCGAAATAGGGCTTCAGCCCCTTCATGATCTCCACCGCGTCTGGGATCGAAGGCTCGTTGACGTCGATCTTCTGGAAGCGGCGCACCAGCGCGCGATCCTTCTCGAAATACTGGCGATATTCCTTGTAGGTGGTCGAGCCGATGCAGCGCAGCACGCCCTGCGCCAGCGCGGGCTTGAGCAGGTTCGATGCGTCCATGGCGCCGCCTGACGTGGCGCCGGCGCCGATGACCGTATGGATCTCGTCGATGAAGAGGATAGCGTTCTTGTGCTGCTCGATCTCCTTCATCACCTGCTTCAGGCGCTCTTCGAAATCGCCGCGATAGCGGGTGCCCGCCAGCAGCGAGCCCATGTCGAGGGAGAAGACGGTGGCGTGGGCGAGCACCTCGGGCACTTCGCCCTTGATGATCTTGCGCGCCAGACCCTCGGCGATGGCGGTCTTGCCGACGCCGGGATCGCCCACCAGCAGCGGATTGTTCTTCTGCCTGCGGCACAGCACCTGAATGGTGCGCATGACCTCGGACTCGCGACCGATCAGCGGATCGATGCGGCCATCACGCGCCTTCTTGTTCAGATTGACGCAATAGGCTTCGAGGGCGTTGTCCTTCTTCTTGCTATTGTCGGCGGGCGCCTCGCGCTGTTCGCGCGGCTCGCGTTGCTCGGGCTCCTCCTCGGCGCCGCGAGGCCCCTTGGTGCTGTCGCTCATGCCCGGGCGCTTGGCGATGCCGTGGCTGATGTAGTTGACCGCGTCGTAACGGGTCATGTCCTGCTCCTGCAGGAAATAGGCGGCGTGGCTCTCGCGCTCGGCGAAGATGGCGACGAGCACATTGGCGCCCGTCACTTCCTCGCGGCCGGAGGACTGCACATGGATCACGGCGCGCTGGATCACGCGCTGGAAGCCTGCCGTGGGCTTGGCGTCTTCGCGGCCATCGGTGACGAGGTTTTCAAGCTCGGTCTCTATATAATCCACGAGGCTCTTTTTCAGGGCGTCGGTGTCGACCGAGCAGGCGCGCATGACAGCTGACGCGTCGGTGTCGTCAAGGAGGCTGAGCAGCAGATGCTCCAGCGTCGCATATTCGTGACGGCGCTCATTGGCGACCGCCAAAGCGCGATGGAGAGACTGTTCCAGATTACGCGAGAAAGACGGCATCGCAGCTCTCACCCTTTGCGTTCGAGAATTCATTGCAACGGCTGCGAGCAGTCGAGGCCTGAGCCTCAATCCACCATTCACCCTGCGGCTGGCACTTCACTTGACGGCCCAGGGATGCGCTCCCCGAACCGCTTCTCCACTGACGCACGCTGAACCTACGCCATCTCCGAACCGGCCCCTGATCCAATCCTGGGGCGCGAATAGGGCAATGGTTTGTCTGACCCCACCATCGGCTATCAACCTCTGCGGCGCCGCTTTGCGCCAATCACTTTTTCTCCATGATGCATTGCAGGGGATGCTGATGCTTGCGCGCATAGTCCATCACCTGCGTCACTTTGGTTTCGGCGACCTCATAGGTGAAGACGCCGCATTCGCCCACGCCATGCTGGTGGACGTGGAGCATGATGCGCCGCGCCTCCTCGACGCCCTTGTTGAAATATTTCCGCAAGACCGTGACCACGAACTCCTGCGGGGTGTAATCGTCGTTCAGCAGAAGGACCCGATACATGTTCGGCTTCCGCGTCTGGGTGCGCGTGCGCGTGATGACCGCCGTGCCGGTGTTGCCGCTGCCGCCGCCACCGGGCGCATCGCCGCCCCTGCGCGGGTCACGGGCAGCAAAAACCGTGCCGGGCGGGCCAAGATCCGGCTCGCCCCCATCCAAATTCCGCCGCGCAGCAAGTCCGAGAGTCACGTCCAAAATTCCTGTGCCGTCCGTTCCAAGATAGGCCTCTGACGGAAGTACGCAACTGTCTCCGGCCCCTTTCGCGATCAAAAGAGAAGGCCGGACCCAACCGCCATGACCCTAATCTATTGACGCCGGGCCCGGTTCGCCAGAGGGGTGAGGCCATTTGCCCGCAAAGATGACGCTTTGGCGGTGCAAAGACCCCAAAAAGCAAAGGCCCGGCGCTGGGGCCGGGCCTTCTAACATAATGAAAAGAAAAGATTACTTCGCGGAAGCCTGGACCTTGGCGAAAACTTCTTCCACCGGCTTGAAGCTGTCCTTGGCGAGGTTGGTGAAGAGCTCGCCGAACTTGGTGCTCTGGGCGACGAAGGACTCATAGCTCTGCTTGGCGTAGTCCGTCTGGATTTCGATAGCCTTTTCAACGGACTTCACGCCCATGAGCTTTTCCATCACGCCCGAGGAAGCCTCAAAGGACTTCTTGCTGTAGTCGGTGGCCTCGGTGGCGATCTGCTGAACGCCCTTGGTCCAGGCGCTGCCGACGGAGGTGGCGGCCTCGAGCTGCTCTTTGCCGAATTTCTGGAAGTCTTCGAGATTCTTGAACATGAAACACCCTCGGATTTGCAGTGTCCTCGTCGGCTGCTCTCTCTGAGCGCCTGACGACATGGGAATTATATGCACTGCACAAAAATGTCAAGCCTCCCCTTCGCAGCGCAGCAAAAAGGGTAAAAATTCATTAATCATAATTCCTTCAAGCCGTTAACCGACGCGTAACTACGAACCGCTAGGGTCTGGAGGTGTGATGTTCAGGCCACCACCCCAGGTGATGGCCACGGTTCGGGGTTTCGTATGCTGACTGTTCCCGTGAGTGTTTTTAGCAGGCGCGTCCTGTCCGTGGTCATCTCTGGCAGCGTAGCCCTGGCGGCCCTCATGGTGGATACGGGCGCGGCGGAGGCCAAGAGCCGCAAGAAGAACCACAAGCGTCACTATGCCGGATCATCCTATACCCCGCCCTACGCCGCCATGGTCGTGGACGCCAATACCGGCCGTGTTCTGCATGCAAATCAGGAGCATGCGCTGCGCCATCCCGCATCGGTCACCAAGGTCATGA
>CAMDOY010000118.1 GCA_945903655.1 Rhizobium sp. Q54
CGATAACCTTGTTCAGGAGATTGGGGATCACCTCGGACAGATTGCCCGCGCCCGCTGCGGCGACCGGAGACTCCCACTTCTTGGCGTCTTCAATGGATTGCACCTTGGCGGTATGCCACTGGAAATGGATGTTATTGGAGGAGGCCACCCGGCCCATCCAGATGAATTTTGTCGCGTCGAAATTCACGGCGGGGTTGGCCACCGCCTGCTCCAGCGCCAGGGTCTCGGTGACGATGCCGATGGCGGTGCCATCCTTGGGGGCGACCTCATAGATGAAGTTCGCGGCTTTCAGAGTGCCCGCGCCCGGCATGTTGGAGGCGACGATGGTGGGCTGGCCCGGCAGATGCTTGCCCAGGAACCGCGCGACCATGCGCCCATAGAGGTCATAGCTGCCGCCCGCCGTGTTGCCGATGTAGATGGTGACGTTCTTCTTGGCGAAGAGCTGCTCGGCGCTCTGGGCCATGGCCGAGGCGGTGGGCAGGGCGAGGCCAAGCAGCAGGGCGGCTTTCAGGGTCAGGGCGCGAGCGGACATGGGATCTCCTCAGGGAATTCAGGGAGCCTTATTACGCAAGCGGTGGGCAAGAGTCACCTTTCCCAAGTGTCGCGCCCCCAAATGTAGAGGCCTTGAGAGTTCCGCCAACGCCCGGGTGGCGCCCACGCCTACATTGGTCTACTCAAGGTTAGATCTCTCAGGAATCGGCGCGGGGCGTTCATCCGGGCCGGGCAAGAAGCACATGTCCCAGGCGCCGACCCGGTTATTCGCCCTCTCCCTGGCCTCCATCGCCCTGATCGGGCCATTGGCGGTGCATGCCTTCATGCCGGTGATCCCCGCCGTTAAGGCGGGGCTTCAGATTTCCGATTCCCTCGCCCAGCTCACCTTTAGCATCGCGCTCTTCGGCATGGCGGCGGCCACTCTCGTTTATGGGTCGCTGTCCGACCAGTATGGACGCAGGCCCGTGCTGCTCTCCGGCCTCACCTTCTTCCTCATCGGGAGCCTTGCCTCCTTCTTTGCGGATTCGGTGACCACGCTGGTGATCGGTCGCCTGCTGCAGGCCATTGGCGCGGGCTGCGGGATGACTCTGGTGCGCGCCATCGCCCGCGACGCCTATGGGCCGGACAAACTGGTCAAGGTGCTGGCCTATCTCACCATGTTCTACACTTTGGGGCCGATGGTCGCGCCCATCGCGGCGGGGGTGCTGGTCGATCACTTCGGTTGGCGCGGGGTCTTCGCCTTCGCCCTGGTCTGTGGGGCCATCATCACCACCGGCGCCTGGCTCACGATTTACGAGACGCGCCCGCCCGCCTCGGGCTCGGGCCTGCCGAAGCTGGGGCTCCTGCGCGGCTATGGCAATCTCTTCTCCCATATCCGCTTCACCTCCTATGTCTGCCAGACCGGTTTCAGCACGGCGGCCTTCATGGTCACCGCCACGGCGGCCTCCTTCATCATGACGGAGATGCTGCAGCGCCCGGCGACCGAATATGGCCTTTGGTTCTTCGCCTTTCCGTTGGGCTATTTCTCTGGCAACTTCGTCTCCAGCCGCCTGGGCGCCAGAGCGCGGATCGAGACCATGGTCCTGGTGGGTTCGCTTCTTTCGTTCGCATCGGCTCTTCTGCTTTGCGTGCTGCTGGGGTCGGGGGTGGTGACGCCGCTGGCGGTGTTTGGGCCGGGCTTCTTCCTCACCTTCTCGCAGGGCATTTCGCTGCCCTTCGGGCAGGCGGGCGCCATGGCCATCGAGCCTCGGCTGGCTGGCACTGCGTCGGGCATAGGGGTCTGCCTGCAAAACCTCTTTGGCGCCTTTTCGACCCAGGCCTATGGATGGCTGGCGGATGGCACGGTCTGGCCGCTGATCATCAGTTGCGGCGCTGCTTCCGTGCTGATGATGATCTTCGGATCCATTCCCTGGTTGCTGCGCCAACGCGATCAAAACTAAAAACGAGGAAACGACGCATGGATTTTCTGGGCACGCCGGACATGGGTCCGCTGATGTTTTTCGGGCTCACCCTCGCGTCTTTCGCAACGGCCTTCATCGGCGTGTTCACTGGCACCGCGGGCGGCGTGATCCTGCTGGCGCTCATGGCTTCCGTGATGCCGCCCCTGGTGCTGGTGCCCGTCCATACGGTGGTGCAACTGGGCTCGGGCGTCACGCGCACCGTCATCATGTGGCGTTATGTGCTCAAATCCACCCTGCCGCCATTCATCGTCGGCGCCGTTCTGGGGGCGGCGGTGGGCGCCAAGAGCTTTGTTGCGCTGGAGCCCCATGTGCTGCTCGGGATCATCGGGGTCTTCATCCTGATCGTGACCTGGATGCCCAAGCTCAGCAAGATGGGGGCCGAGCGCAATCGCTTTGCGGCGCTCGGTTTCTTCGCCACCTTTTTGGGCATGTTCGTGAGCGCTACCGGCACGTTCCTCACCCCCTTCATCGCCAGCGCCTCACCCGACCGACGCAACCATGCGGCGACCCAGGGCGCACTGATGATCTTTGTGCATATCTTCAAGCTCGTGGCCTTCGGCTATCTGGGCTTCGCCATCAGCGCTTATCTGCCCCTCATGATCGCCATGATCGCCACCGGAGCGGTCGGCAACTGGCTTGGGGAGGAGGCGCTGGCGCGCACCAGCGAGCAGCGCTTTCGCCTGCTGTTGAAGATTTTCCTGACCGCGCTGGCGCTGGAGCTGATCTGGCGCGCCCTGCGCGAGGGCGGGATGATCTGACGCCCCTTTCCGCTTGCCGCCGCATCCGCTAAGGTCTAACCGAAATCTGGAGGAAGCCCCATGACCACCGCCACCACAGCCAGCCGCCTCGAAGTCGTTCCGCTGAACCCGCATATCGGCGCAGAAATGCGCGGCCTCGATATGTCGAAGCCCCTGGGTGATGAGGACATCGCGGCCATCAATGCGGCCTTCCTGAAGCATTCGGTGATCGTGTTTCGCGGGCAGAAGCTCACGCAGGAAGATCTGCTGCGCGTGACCAGCTATTTCGGCCCCATCGGCCATATGCGCCGTCCGCCCAAATATTTTCCGCCGGGCTTCGACAAGATCCTGCCCAACATCATGCTGATCTCGAACATTCGCGAGAATGGCGAGCCCATCGGCGCGCTGCCCGATGGCGAGATGATGTTCCATCACGACATGATCCATTCCGCCAATCCCGATGCGGCGACCATGCTCTATTCGGTCGAGATTCCCTCCCATGGGGGCGATACGCTCTTCGCCAGCGGCTATGCGGCCTGGGATACCCTGGATCCGGCCCTGCGCGCCAAGGTGGACGGCAAGCGCGCGAAGCATTTCTACAATTACGGCTCCGTGCAGAAGGGCGATGGCAAGGGCACCGAGGCCTTCGGCGAGTCCTCCCATCCCTTCGTGCGCACCCATGACCAGAGCGGCCGCAAGGCGCTCTATGTGAACCGCCTGATGACCACGGGCATCGAGGGCATGACGGACGAAGAGGCGGCGCCCATTCTGGAAGCCATCTTCGACCATATGGAGAAGCCGGAGTTCGTCTATGCCCACAAGTGGCAGGTGGGCGATGTGCTGCTGTGGGACAACCGCTGCTCCTCCCACGCCCGCACGGACTTCCCCTCCACCGAGCGCCGCCTGATGCTGCGCACGACCGTGGAATGCGACAAGGCGCCGTTCTGAGCTTTAGCGCTTCGCTTTACGCAACGGAAACCAATGAGCCAGCCCCGCATTAGCATGCGGGGCTGATCGCTTTCTGGAGGTTTCCATGCGTCATGCGTTCAAGCTCGCGTGTATCACCCTTGCGCTTGCGGGGGGTGTATCTCTTAGCGCGGCTGCAGCGCCAGCGGGTGGCGCATCCCCTGCGCATAAATCCATGGTCGAGCAGGCCCAGTTCTACTGGAACGATCAACAATATTGCTTCTACGAAGACGGCTGGCATGGGCCGGGCTGGTATGTCTGCGGCAACGCCTGGCGGCGCGGTTATGGCTGGGGCGGCGGCCGGGGTTGGGATCGCCGGTTCCATGATGAGGGGCGGCGCGAATATCGTGAGCCGCCACGCGACCACCGGGAGATGGACCGGCGGCGGGACTATGATCGGGGGGACCGTGGCGACCGGCGCGGTGGCGAAGGCGGGATGCGCTGACGGGAGGTTGGGCGAAGAGAGCGATCTCTTTGCTCTCTTTTTGGAGGTTTTTGTGAGTCGCTTATTTGACTTTATAGTGAAATCAGCATATTTTTTGGTGCATGATTGATTTGCCTCCTACCAAGCCTGTCGTTTGGATAGGCTCAAGCCGCAAGGACTTCAGGGATTTTCCCGATGAGGTGAAGTCGGAGATGGGTTACGGGCTTTTTCTCGCCCAGATTGGTGGTCGGCATCGCAAGGCCAAGACATTCAAAGGCGCTGGGGACGCGGGTGTCGTTGAGGTGATTGATGACTTTAGGGGCGATACGTTTCGAACGGTTTATACTGTTCGCTTCTCATCGGCTGTCTATGTGCTGCATGCCTTTCAGAAGAAATCCAAAAAAGGCATCGCCACGCCCGCCTCAGATATCCAGCTTATCGAGCAACGATTGCGCGAAGCGGAACGGATCCACAAGGAGATATCGCCATGACCAAAATCACCCACGAGATCGGCAGCGATAATGTCTTCGCCGACATTGGCCTGCCCAATGCGGGGGAGCATCTGGTCAAGGCGCAACTGGTGGTGAAGATCGACCGGTTGATGAAGGAGCGCGGCCTCAGGCAGGCTGCTGCGGCGGCGCTTTTTGGCGTCCGGCAGCCGGATGTTTCGAAGATGCTGCGGGGCGACTTCCGACAGTTTTCCGTTGAGCGACTGATGCGCTTTCTCGTCGCTCTCGGGCAGGATGTGGAGATCGTCGTCAAGCCTGCGGGCGGCAGTCGCGAGCCATCCCTGCTCGTGGCGTGAACGGGCGAAGGGGCCGTCCACTCCGCCCAAACCCTCAGCCCTTCAGGGCCGCGTTGTAATAGCTCAGATCAATATACTTGTGCGGGTCCGTCAGTGAGGACCCGGGCTTGCCGTAGCGGGTGCGCAGATCCAGCACGGTGCGGATGCCCTCAATGGTGACTTCGGCCTTGGGCGTCAAGCCCGAGCGGGGCGAGAGCAGGCTGTTCATCACCGAGCCCACCACGCCCGGCTTGATGTCGGGCATGTTGCGCAGCAGGATCTGGGAGGCCTCCTCGCGGTTGGCGGGGTCGAGGGTCCAGGCGAGGCCGTCGAGATAGGCCTTGATGAAGCCCTGCACCGCCTGCGGATGCTGCGCGGCCCATGAGCGGCGCGCAGCGAAGACGCCGCCCTGATAATCGCTGATGGTCTCCGTGCTCTTGGCCAGCACCTTGAAGCCCTGCGCCGCCGCGATGGAGGTGAAGGGCTCGATGGTCATGGTGGCGGCGTGCTGCCCGGCCTTCACAGCTTCCCAGCGCTGGGGCGTCGCGCCCACGGCTGCGCGTTCATAGCTTCCGGGCGCCACGCCGCCCTTTTCCAGCATGTGATAGAACACGAAGGCGAAGCCCGTGCCCGGCGCGTCCAGAGCGAGCGACTTGCCCGCGAGATCGGAAACCGCTGTGTTGTCGGGCTGGGCGATGATCGCCAGCTCGATCTGGGTCGCGCCGATGAAGGCGAAGAAGTCGGGGGTCTCGGCCAAGGCCACCGCGCCCTGACCCTCCGTATAGGCCACCACATTGTCGAAGGCGGTGCCTGCGATGTCGAACTCGCCCTTGGCGAGCGCCTCGGCCTGATAAGCGGAGGATGGCGTCATGGTGATCGCCAGCTCGACGTCATGCTTGGCGAACCAGCCCTTCTCCTGCGCCACGAAGATCGGCAGATTGGGCGCGCCGGGGAAGGCGATGAGTTTGACGGTCTGCGTCATGGATCAGGCTCCGGATTTCGAATGGATGGCGCGCCAGATGGCGAGCGGGGTCACGGGCATGTCGATATGCTCCACGCCATAGGGCGAGAGCGCGTCCACCACAGCGTTCACAAGAGTCGCCAGCGCCGGCGTGGTGCCGCCCTCGCCGCCGGCCTTGATGCCCAGGGGATTGGTGGGCGAGAGCACTTCGGCGATCTCCGCGTCGAAGGAGGGCATATCGCTGGCGCGTGGCATGCCATAGTCCATGAAGGAGCCGCAGAGGGGCTGGCCGGTGCCGGGCTCCAGATAGAACTGCTCGAAGATCGCCTGGCCCAGCCCCTGCACGATGCCGCCATGGGTCTGGCCATGGACGATCATGGGATTGATGCAGCGGCCCACGTCATCGATGGTGGCGTAGCGCGTCACCTGCATCTCGCAGGTCTCTGGATCGATCTCCACTTCGCAGATGGCGGTGCCGTTGGGGAACACGGGATCGTGCATCTCGTTGTCGCGGGCCACCGCCATGCCGCCCTTGAGCGCGTCCGGCAGATCCATCTGCGCGGCGACCTTGGCCAGTTCGAAGACGCCGATGCTGAAATTGCTGTCCTTGACGACGAATTGCCCGTCCTCGAACGAAACCCGCTCTTCGGGCTGCTTGAAATGCAGCGCGGCGATGGCGCGGCCCTTGTTGATGAGGTCTTCGGAGGCCAGCGCGATGACCGTGCCCGCATGGCGCATGGAGCGGCCCGAGTGGGAACCGCCGCCCACGGACACGATGTCCGTATCGCCCACGAGGATCTTCACCTGCTCGACGGGCACGCCCATCATGTCGGCGGCGACCTGGGCGAAGCTCGTCTCATGGCCCTGCCCACTGGGCTGGGTGCCGATCACGACCTCCATGGTCCCGTCTGGCTTGACCACGATTTCCGCGCGCTCCTTCGGCGAGCCGATGGAGGATTCCACATAGTTGGCGAGGCCCACGCCGAGCAGCTTGCCGCGCGCCTTCGCTTCGGCGCGGCGGGTCTCCTTGTCGGCCCAGTCCGCGATGACCATGGCGCGGTCCATGTTGGTCTCGTAGGTGCCGCTGTCATAGACCGCGCCCGTGCCATTGCGGTAGGGCATGGCGTCGGGGGACACGAGGTTCTTGCGGCGCAGTTCGATCTTGTCCATGCCGAGGCGCTTGGCCGCGATTTCGATCAGCCGCTCCATGGCGTAGTTCACCTCGGGACGGCCCGAGCTGCGATAGGCCTGGGTCGGCATGGTGTTGGTGAACACCGCCCGCGCCCGCAAGGTGGCGGCGGGGATGTCATAGGAGCCGGTGACCAGCCCCGAGCCCTTGCCCAGCGGCGAGAAGGACACGGCGCGCGCGCCCACATTGCTGAGATTGTCGGCGCGGAAACCCAGGAACCGCCCGGTCTCGTCCATGGCCAGCGCCACTTTCGAGCGCAGATCGCGGCCCTGATAATCGCTGAGGAAAGCCTCCGAGCGGGTGGCGGTGTAGCGCACGGGGCGGCCCAGTTTGCCGGTGGCCCAGAGCACGAGGCCGAACTCCACGAAGACGCGGTTGCGGGTGCCGAAATTGCCGCCCACGTCATAGGAGAGCACGCGCAGATCGGCGGGCTTGATGCCCAGCACATGGGAGAGCTCGGCCTTCTGGCGCACGGCGCCGCCGCTGCCTGCATAAAGCGTATAGCGGCCCGTCGCCTTGTCGAAATTTGCCACAGCGGCGCGCGGCTCCAGCGGCACGCCGGTGACGCGGGCGATGTGGAAGTCATATTCCACGATGTGCTTGGCCTTCGCGAAGGCTGCGGCGGTCGCCTCTTCGTCGCCGAAGAAGGTTTCCACGCAGATATTGTCGGGCAGTTCATCCCAGACCGAGACCGAGCCGGGGCTCGAGGCCTCGCGGCTGTCGGTGACGAAGGGCAGCACCTCGTAATCGATCTGCAGGGCCTCGATGGCGTCCTGCGCCTGGGCCTGCGTTTCCGCCACCACCATGGCGACCGCCTCGCCCACATGGCGGGCGCGGTCGGCGGGCAGCAGCATGTGCGGGCCGATGAAGACATCGCGTCCGCCGCCGGGCGCGGTGAGCTTCATGTCGAACTTGGTCTTGGGCAGGGGATCGTGGGGGACGGGCTTCAACCCGTCGTTGATCACATCCTGCCCCGTGAACACGCCGAGCACGCCGGGCATGGAGAGCACGCTATCCCTGTGGACCGCGAGAATCCGCGCATGGGGATGGGGCGAGCGCGCCATGGCTGCGTAGGTCTGTCCATCAAAGCGGAAATCATCGGTGAATTGGCCCTTGCCGGTGATCAGGCGTCCATCCTCCTTGCGGCGGACGGGCTTGCCGATGGCCTTGAGCAATACCTCTGCGATGGGTCTCATGTGTGCGTCTCTGCTGATGAGATGGTTACTTAATGGTCTCGACCTTGCGCGCCGGGGTCTCCGGCACCAGGTCGGGTTTGCGGCGGTTCCAGGTGTTCTCGCCGTTCTCGATCCATTTGCCCTGAACGGCGTTCTCCGCGAATTCATCCCACAGTTTCGCCCAATCGCCCAGCTCATAGCCATGCCACGGGGGCTGGGGGGCGAGGCGGGGTAGGCCCAGCTCCTCCCAGATGGCCTTGGCCTTCAGCATGTAGGGCTTGGTCGGGAGCGCCAGCGGCGGCATGGGGTTCTTGGCGGTGGCGTCGATCAGCAGGGTCGAGTTCGCGCCGCCCTTGGGGCCATGGCCGCCCGCCCGGTTGGGCACCACGAGGACATCGTCGACGGGGTTCGAGCGATAGGCCATGGACCAGAAGACCGCGTCCGTATTGTGCGGGTCCACATCATCCGACACCGCCACGCAGATCTTGCCGCACTGGGCCTGAAGGGTGGCGGCGCCCTGCAGACCGCGCCAGACCTCGGTCTGCAGCGCGCCCTGCTTGAATTGCAGGAAGATCACGGGCCGCAGGTTGGACAGGGGCTCGTGCATCACCACGCGGGTGATGCCCTTCACGTTCAGGTCTTTCTTCAGGTGGTTCAGGAACAGGGGCTCATAGGCAACCTTCTTCATCACGCTGGATTCGCTGGGCGTGACCTGGGACACGATGGACACGAAAACCGCGTCCCGCCGCCGCGTGATCGCCGTGACCTTCATGGAGAGGTTGAAGCCTTCCAGCGCCACATGGCCATGGCTCTCGCCGAAGGGGCCCTCGGGCTCCAGCAGTTCGGTGTCGATCAGCCCTTCCACCACGATTTCGGCGTCGGCGGGGATCTCCAGATCCACCGTCAACGCCTTGCAGGTGCGGATGGGATAGCCCGCAAGGCCGCCCGCCACCGCCATCTCGTCCTCGTCGATGCGCAGCTTCTGCGGGCCAGTGAACATGACCACCGGGGAGGTGCCGATGATGATGGCGCAGGGCATGGGCTGGCCCAGCTCCTTGTATTTCAGCCAGTGCTGATAGCCGCCCGCCCCCGACAGACGACTGGCCATGCGCACGCCCAGCCGGTCGAGGGCCTTGAGGCCCGCGCGATAGGTGCCCATGTTGCGCACGCCCGTCTCCGGGTCTTTGGTGACGCAGAGGGTGGCGGTGAAATAGGGGGCGGCGTCAAAGCCGGGCGTGGAGATGGGCACAGGCAGGGAG
>CAMDOY010000119.1 GCA_945903655.1 Rhizobium sp. Q54
GCCGCAGCGGCGGCTCTGGCCACCGAGCGCGGCCATGCGGGCAAATGGGCGGTGAGCCTGTCGCGCGGCAATGTGGAGGCCTTCCTCACCCATTCCACGCGGCGCGATCTGCGCGAGACCCTGTTCCGGCAGTGGTCCCTGCGCGGCGAGACCGGCGGGGAGACCGACAATGGCGCCGTCATCGCCCGCACGCTGGCCCTGCGCGCCGAACGCGCGCGCCTGCTGGGTTATGAGACCTATGCGGATTTCAAGCTCGACGACACCATGGCGGAGACGCCGGACGCCGTGCGCGCCCTGCTCGATCAGGTCTGGACCGCTGGGCGCGCCCGCGCCGGGCTCGAGGTCGGGCGTCTGCAGGCCATGATCGAGGCGGAGGGCGGCAATTTCGAGCTCGCGCCCCACGACTGGCGCCACTATGCCGAGAAGCTGCGCCGCGCCGAATATGCCATCGACGATGCGGCCCTGCGCGCCTATTTCCCCCTCGACCGCATGATCGAGGCGGCCTTCCATGTGGCTGGCGAATTGTTCGGCCTGCGCTTTGAAGAGCTCAAGGGCCTGCCGGTCTATAATCCCGATGTGCGGGTCTTTGAAGCGAAGGATGCGCAGGGGCGCCATGTGGCGCTGTTCCTGGGCGATTATTTCGCCCGCGCCAGCAAGCGCAGCGGCGCCTGGATGTCCGCCTTTCGCGGCCAGCAGAAGCTGGTGCGCGACCAGCGGCCCATCATCGTCAATGTGCTGAATGTGGCGAGGCCCCCCGCAGGCGAGCCCGCGCTTTTAACCATCGACGAAGCGCGCACCCTGTTCCACGAATTCGGCCATGCGCTGCATGGCATGTTGTCGAATGTCACCTATCCCAGCCTTGCGGGTACGGCGGTTTCGTCCGACTTCGTGGAGCTGCCCTCGCAGCTCTATGAACATTGGCTGCTGCGGCCCGAAGTGCTGCGCCAGTTCGCGCGCCATGCCCAGACCAACGAGCCCATCCCCGATGCGCTGATCGACAAGGTCATGGCCGCGCGCACCTTCAATCAGGGCTTCGCGACCGTGGAATTCTGCGCCTCCGCCTTCGTGGATCTGGAGATGCATCTGGAGCAGGGCGAGGGGGTCAGCGAGCCCCTGGCCTTCGAGCAGCGCGTGCTGGAGACCATCGGCATGCCCCGCGAAATCATCATGCGCCACCGCTCGCCCCACTTCTCCCATATCTTCTCGGGGGAGGGCTATGCGTCCGGCTATTACTCCTACCTCTGGTCCGAAGTGCTGGACGCCGACGCCTTTGCCGCCTTCGAGGAAACCGGCGACATCTTCAACCCCGAAACCGCGAAAAGGCTGCACGATTTCGTCTATTCCGCAGGCAACCTGCGCGACCCCAAGGAGGCCTATACGGCCTTCAGGGGCAGGTTGCCGACGCCCGATGCGCTGTTGGAGAAGCGGGGGTTGGTGTGAGGCTCTGACGGGGCTGCTTGCCCCCCGCCCCGCCGCCCCCTAATGTCCCCCCCAGACAACAAATTCAGGAGAGAAACGCTGTGGGGACCACCATTCGCCGGGTCGTGACCGGACATAACGAGCAAGGCAAGTCCTGTTTCATCATGGATGGCGCGCCCCCCCATGTGTATCAGCGCAGCCCCGGCAGCTCTCTGGTCACGGAATTGTGGGACACCAGCGCCACGCCCGCCAGCAACCAGGGCGACGCCGACCCCACCCTGCGCGATTTCCGCCTGCCGCCGCCCAAGAATGGCAGCGTCTTCCGCATCATCAGCTATCCCCCGGACAGCGTGCGCCTCGCCGCCCTGCAGGCCGAACACGCCAACCATGCCGATGACGGCAGCGGGCGGGCGGGGGCGCTGGATCGTTCAAATGCGCGTCATCCGGGCTTCCACAAGACCAGCTCGGTGGATTACGCCATTGTGCTGTCGGGCGAGATCTACGCACTCATGGAAGAGGGCGAGGTGCTGCTCAAGCAGGGCGATGTGCTGGTGCAGCGCGGCACCAACCACGCCTGGAGCAACCGCAGCGAGGCGCCCGCCGTGCTCGCCTTCGTGCTCATCGACGCTGACCCGGTTTAAGAAATTTTTGGAGCTGCCATGACCCCTCATCTTCCCACCCTCGCGGGCGCCTTGGCTCTCGCCGCCGCCTCTCCCGTCCTCGCCCAGCAGGGCGAGACCATGCCCAAGACCATCACCATCTATGTGGCGGGCACGGCGGGCGGGGGCATTGATCTTTATGCTCGCATGCTCGGTCGCCATATCGGCAAATACATCCCCGGCAATCCCACCATCAATGTGCAGGACATGCCCGGCGCAGGGGGCATCCGCGCCGCCAATTTCATCGCGGAGACCGCCCCCAAAGATGGCGGGGCCATGGGCACCTTCCCCGGCGGGCCCCTGGCCGAGCCGCTGATCGGCGCGCGCAACCCCGGCTATGACATGAGCCAGTTCCAGTGGATCGGCGCCATCAGCCGCGACGTCAGCCTGTGCATCTCCTGGAAGGGCAGCCCCTTCAAGAGCCTCGACGACGCCCGCAAGCAGGAGATGATCGTGGCGGGCACGGGGGCGGGTTCGGAGACCGACTCGATCCCGCTGATCCTCAATGATGTCCTGAAAACGAAATTCCGCGTGGTGACCGGCTATCTCGGCACCAAGGAAACCTTCATGGCCATCGAGAGCGGCGAGGCCCATGGGCGCTGCGGGCTCACCTTCTCGTCCCTGAAGGCCAGCAAGCCCGACTGGCTGCGCGACGACAAGATCAACATCATGTTGCAGATGGGGTTGGAGAAGAGCCGCGAGCTGCCCAATGTGCCCCTCGCCAGCGACCTCCTGAGCCCCGAGGACAGGCAAGTGCTGGAGCTCGTCACCATGGGCACGGCGGTGGGCCGTCCCTTCGCCGCCCCTCCGGGTACGCCGCCTGCGCGGGTGGAAATCCTGCGCCGCGCCTTCGACGCCGTGATGAAGGACCGCGCCTTGCTGGAAGAGGGCCGTGCGATGCAGGCGGAAATTTCGCCGACCTCGGGGGAGGAGGTTCAGAAGATCATCGCCCGCCTCTACGCCACCCCCAAGCCCGTGGTCGACCGGGCGAAGAAGTTGCTGGAGCCCAAGGGCAAGTGAGCGGCTGGCGCTGATCAGCGCCCGCCTTCCGGCCCCATCCACACCGCGCGCCGCCCGATCTCCGTGACGGTGCGGCAGCCGGTGAAGCCCATGGAGGTCTCCAGCTCCTTGCGCAGCAGGGTCAGCGCATGCTCGACCCCCGCCGCGCCCGCGATCGAGGCGCCATAGAGCGCGCAGCGGCCGGTCAGCACGGCCTTGGCGCCCAGCGCCAGGGCTTTGAGCACATCGCTCCCCCGGCGGATGCCGCTGTCGATGATGATCTCGGTCTTGCCGCCGACTTCCGCGACGATCTCCGGCAGGATCTCGATGGGCGAGACGGCGCTGTCGAGGTTGCGCCCACCATGGTTGGACAGGACGATGGCGTCCACCCCCATGGAGACGGCCTTGGCCGCGTCCTCGGGCAGATGCACGCCCTTGATCATCAGAGGGCCCTTCCACATCTCGCGCAGGCGGGCCAGATCCTCCCAGGTGAGATTGTCGCCCTGCATGGTGCGCGCGCTTGAGCCTATGGCTCCCGCCGCGCGCCCTTGCGACCCCTGTGGGAAATGAACGGGGGTGGGCATGCCCACCGTGCGCAGATAGGGCAGCATGACCTCGATGAGCCAGCGCGGATGCAGGGCCACATCCAGCACGATGCGCGGGTTGTAGTGGAAGGGGCTCGAGAAGCCGTTGCGCTTGTTATATTCGCGGATGGGCGAAACGGCGGTGTCCACCGTCAGGATCAGCGCCTCGAAGCCCGCGTCCTGCGCCCGCTTGACCAGTGCATGGGATAGCTCGCGCTCGCGCCACATGTAGAGCTGGAACCAATTGCGCCCCTCCTCCACGGTCGCGATGCGCTCGATGGAGGTGAGCGAGGGGGTCGCCAGCGTGAAGGGCACGCCAAAGCGCGCGGCGGCGCGGGCCACCTCCAGCTCGCCCTCGAACCAGGTCAGCCCCGCCGCGCCCGTGGGGGCGACGGCCAAGGGCATGGCCATGGGCTTGCCAAAGAGTTCGGTGCGGGTGTGGCGGGTCGAGACATCCACCAGCACCTTGTTGCGCAGCTTGATGCGGCGGAAGGCGGCGCGGTTTTCGTTGAGGCTCACCTCGTCCTCCGAGCCGCGCTCGAAGAATTCGAAGACGCCCTTGGGCAGGCGCTTGCGCGAGGCCTCCCGGAGATCGGCGATGTTGAGATAGCGGTCGGCCAGCTGCTTGGCCAGGCGCGCATCGGCTGCGGAGGGCGCGTTGGCGCGTGGCATGGCGCCAGCCGGGGCCGCTCCGCTCGTTGTCGCTGTTCCGCTCATGGTATTGTTTCCCCCGTTTGAGGGATCAAGTTTAGCGTGATTGGGCTGCGCTGGGCAAATGAACCTGCGGCCCAGAAAAAATCCTTGAATCGGGGTGGCCTTGTCCCCACCGAAATGCGGCGCTCACCGACAAACGCGCTCAGGTCTCACGCCGTGGCGTGCCAATCAGAGCTGGGCGGTTTCCAGCCGACATAGCCGGAGCTTTTGTCGCTTAGGAGCTCCAGACCGTTCATCTGCCAGACAAAGCAATCGCCAGTGGCGCCATCCTGCAAGAGAATGTCGCTCTTGCCATCGCCATTGTAGTCGCCCGTGCCAACGGCGCGCCATTGGTTGTTGGGCGGCGTCCAGCCGACATAGCCAGAGCCGTTCTCCTTGACGCTGAGGCCGTTCATTTCCAAGACTAAGCAGTCGCCGGTTTCGCCATTTTGCAAGAGAATGTCGCTCCTGCCGTCCCCATCGAAATCGCCCGTGCCCACGGCGCGCCATTGCTTGCTGGGCGGCGCCCAGCCAACATAGCCGTAACCGTTCTCCTTAAGGCTGAGGCCGTTCATCTCCCATACGTAGCAATCGCCGGTGGCGCCATCCTGCAAGAGGATGTCGCTCTTGCCATCGCCATCGAAGTCGCCCGTGCCTACGGCGCGCCAATCCTTGCTGGGCGGCGTCCAGCCGACATAACCGCTCTCCTTGACGCTGAGCCCATTCATCTCCCAGACGAAGCAATCGCCGGTGGCTCCATCCTGCAAGAGAATGTCGCTCTTGCCGTCCCCATCGAAATCGCCTGTGCCTACGGCGCGCCATTGGTTTGTCGGCGGGGTCCAGCCGACATAGCCCACGCCCTCCAGCTTGAATTTCAGGCCGTTCATTTGCCAGACAAAGCAGGACCCATCCTCGCCATTTTGCAAGAGAATGTCGCCCTTGCCGTCGCCATCAAAATCGCCGGTTCCCACGGCGCGCCATTGGTTGCTGGGCGGGGTCCAGCCCACATAGCCCACGCCCTCCGGCTTGAATTTCAGGCCATTCATTTGCCAGACGTAGCATGAGCCGTCAGCGCCGTTCTGCAAGAATATGTCGCTCTTGCCATCGCCGTCTAAATCGTTCCAGGGATTCACACGGAAGAGCTGGTCGTTGAATTTCAGATATTCGACATTGCTGATCTGGTCGGTCCCATCGGCGGAAGTGACCGTCAGGCTTCCATTTGCGTTTCGCGTGATCGTGGCCTGCGCACGGTTCGTGTGGATGATCGCGATATCGACGCCAACGCCGCCGTCTATGGTGTCGTTGCCTGCGCCGCCATCGAGGGTGTCGTTACCGGCTGCGCCGTTCAGGGTGTCATTGCCCTCGAGCCCCGACAGACGATTGTCTCCGTCATTTCCCGTAATGGTGTTGGCGCCGCTGTTGCCCGTGCCCTTGATGACGCCAGGGGCCAGAAACAGATTCTCCACATTGTCGTCCAGCCTGTATTCCTCCAGCCAGGAATAGACTGTGTCAGCGCCTTCACCTGCGAGCTCGATGACCGCATCACCTTTTTCTCTTACATAATATCTATCATTTCCCTTCTTGCCGATCATGGTGTCGGCGCCGGCGAGGCCGTCAATGATGTTGTCGCCATCCGTCCCCGTTAATTTATTATCAAGCTCGTTCCCCTCGGCGACCACCGCGCTTCCGATGATGTTCAATTCTTCCACCTGCGTGCCCGTAAGGTAGAAGTTCACGGAAGAGTTGACGACATCATAGCCTTCACCGGCAAATTCTATGACCTTGTCGTCGCCATCGACTGTGTAGACATCATCGCCATTTCCACCAATCAGCGTATCCTTGCCGCCGCCCCCATCAAGCGTGTCCTTCCCTCCCTGCCCCAGCAGCGACTCATTGCTGCGCGTTCCCTTCAGTTCATTGTCGGCGTTGTCGCCTTTTATGGAGACAACCTGACCGGGGCGCAGGATGAGGGTTCCATCAGATAAGTAGATGTTTAAATCTATGTCGCTTGGAATTGGGTAGTCACTCCTCATCATGGTCAGCTTGCTGTTATCTCCCAATGTCAGAACAAGCCACCCTCTGGCGTCAACGCTGAACGAGATTTCGGACGCAAGCACGCCGGGTTGCAATTGGATTCGGTCGCCGCAGGCGCTCCAGGTATCCCAGAGATCTATGAGGTCGTTTCCATATCCATGTCCGAAAAGATAGGTGTCTTTTCCATCGCCGCCCGAGAGCGTGTCATCGCCTGCGCCCCCGTCGAGGGTGTCATCGCCCTTGCCGCCATTCAGGTAATCATCGCCAGCAAGTCCATAAAGCCGATCATCGCCGTCAAGGCCGAAAAGATTATTGGCGCTTGCGTTTCCGGTGAGCTCGTTATCGCCAGCGCTTCCATAGGCGCTGGCGCCAGTGGTGGTGAGGGTGGAAGCGAACACGAGTTTTTCAACATTGGCCGCCATTATGTAACCGCTGACGGTGACGATGACCGTGTCGACGCCCTCGTCAGAGTTCTCGATGACCTTGTCATTCACATCATCGACATCATAGGTGTCATCCCCCTTTCCGCCGCTCATCATGTCGGCGCCGCCAAGACCATTGATGCGATTGTTTCCAGCGTTGCCGGTGATCTTGTTGGCTATCGAATTGCCGGTGGCGGTCAGGTCGGCGGACCCCGTCAGGACGAGGTTCTCGATATTGGGGTTATTGAGAGCGTAATCAATTTTGGAAAAGACGGTATCGGTCCCGCCAGATGAGGTCTCGGTGATGGTGTCGCCGACGTTGTCGATATAATAGGCGTCATCCCCCGCTCCGCCGATCATCCTGTCCGCGCCGGTTCCACCGTCCAGAATGTCATTGCCTGAACCGGCGTCAAGCGTGTCATCCCCGCCTTCGCCGCGCAGCCAATCATTTTGCGCCGTGCCCGTGATCGTGTCAGGCCCGGATCCGCCCTGTGGGTCAGGCGTGAGCGTCACTGGCGCGTCGCTTCCAAAGCTTATCTGCAACTGGTTGCTGATCGATGTGAACCAGTTCTTGATCGTCACCGTGTCGCGGCCGCCGGTCAGGGTCCCCACGAGATCCCAGCCATTGGCGGCGCGGGTCCAGGTCACATCATTGGCGTAGGTTCCCGGCTTGAAACGCAGGATATCCGAGCTGCCTTGAGTCTGGATGATCGTATCGTTTCCAGAGCCAAAGCCGAACAGATAGACATTGCTTCCCAGGTCCCCGTAAAGCCTGTCGTTCCCGCCCGCGCCATCAATCGTGTCGTCGCCGCCGTAGCCATAAATCTCGTTGTCGGCGCCGTTGCCGGTGAGCATGTTTTTGAGATCGTTTCCCTCAACAAGGATATCCGAACCCGTGAGGGTCAGGTTCTCGATATGGATTTTGTCTTTCAAGGAAAAAGCGACCGAGGAGATGACGGTGTCCGTTCCCTCGCCGTCGGACTCGACGACGTCATCACGAACATCATCGACCAGATATGTATCGTTTCCCCTCCCGCCGATCATCTTGTCGGCGCCAAGGCCGCCGTCCAGCGTATCCGCGCCATCGTTGCCGGTCAGGATATTGGCCGCCTGATTGCCGATGATGAGGTCATCGCCTGAGCCGCCAATGGCGTTTTCGATCAGGGACGCGGTGTCGCCCTGAAACAGGAGCGAGTTTGCGATATTGCCGGGCGGTTGCGTTGTTTCATAATAATATCCATCTGCGAGCTGCGCCGGATCAAGCGTGGTCCAATATCCCGGACGCAGGTCTACTTTCAATGCTACGCTATAATTTGAAAATTCATACGTATCGACGCCATTTCCATCCCAGATGGTCGTGAATATCTTGTTATGCCAATTCCGGATGGTGGGGTTCGACCATGGTTCATAGTCCATCTGGGCGACGCCGTTGATGAACTGGAGGCCCGTGACAGGATCCCATTTATAAACCGTATCCTCCGCATGGATCTTGTAGTTGGCGCCGTACATGAACTGAAGCGTCTGAATATCATCCATCATGAGGGTCTGGGCGTAATCTCCATCGAAATTCGAGAGATCACCGTTGAGGAAGTTTTCATAGCTCATCACCGAATATTCGTTTGAGTCATGCTCCTTGGGCATGGAAGGCCGCTGGCCCAAATCATTTTTACTTTCATGAAAGCTATGCTTCAATCCCACGGCGTGCCCGAGTTCATGAAGCACGGTGTGGAAGGCGGCGGATCCGGGCTTGATGGAGGTCCAGATCCCGTAGGCGTCGTTGGGGATCCAGAGATCGCCAGATGTCTCCGATGAGCCAGGGAAATAGGCCCAGCCTGATGGGCCAGTCGGTCGCGTGAAGCCATAACGGATTTCGGCTTTGGTGGCGTCGGCGCCGGTTTGTTCGACAAATTCGACCTGCGCGACGCTCTCATATATTTTTTGCGCCAATTTGATGTAGCGTTGCAGCTCCGGGTTATCGAAGGGGTTGAATTCCTTCGTGGGCTCTCCCGAGTAATGGTAGTCCGAGGCGCTTTGCGGAAAGCTGAAGGTGATGGTGGTGACGCCGTCCGCCCGTCCATCCGTCCAGATATTCAGGGACAAGAGGCAGTCGATATAGGGATTTCCGCTCGGCTTGATCGTGCCCGACGACAGCGTTGGGAGCGTGATGGCGGCTGGAACGAGATTCGGAGTGACCGTATTCGCCATGATCATGTCCTTCCTGTTGTCAGCAACATTCCAGAGACATTTGATCAACATGATCTTGGCTTTTGGTTCTGTCAACGAGAATCGGATGCGGCGCCAAAAGGCCGCAGGAATCCCCATTGTTCATGGCTCACATGCGCGTTACCGCGGCCCGGGCCTGCTCAGCGCAGACCCGCCAGCAATCCCGCCATGCAGGCGACGCCCGCCCCCGCGAGAAAGGATCCGGCGATGATGACGGCCAATCGGTCGCGCCGGTCCCATGGGTGGGGCGATGGCGGGGGCGGGGCCATGGGGATTTGGGGCCGGGCGGTTGGACGGTTAGCGTTGGTCGGGCAGCCCTTGGCCAGATCGGCTAGGCCTGCAGGCATGGGCTCGGACAGGATGCGCACGAAGGTCGCGCGCAGAGCC
>CAMDOY010000120.1 GCA_945903655.1 Rhizobium sp. Q54
ACGGCCATCTACTGGTCGGTGATCACCCTGGGCAGCGTTGGATACGGCGATATTTCACCGATCACGCCCATGGGTCGCATCATCGCCAGCTTGATGGCCCTCTTGGGCATCGCCTTGATCGCCATTCCCTCGGGTATTTTGGCCGCCGCATTCACCGATCAGTTGCGCATCGAGCGCGAGAAGATCGGCGCGAAGATTGTCGATGTCATGGACGACGACCATATCGATCCTGAGGAGAAGGCGCAGCTTGAGGCGGATGCGCGCAGGCTGCACATCACACATCTTGAGTTGGATGAAATGATCAAGGTGGCCAAGGCTCGCAAAGCGCAGGAGCGCGCCGTGCGCCGTGAGTTCAACCTCAACGCCGCCAGTCTTGATCCGCGCCTGGCCATGGAGCAAATCCGTGGCATCGTCGAGCAGATGCAGGTGATTGTGCGGGTTTCGGATGAGAAGCTCGCGCATGTCATGGGCAGCAGCGACAGCCCCACGAATCTCGAGAAGCGGATCTTTAACGAGATTTTGGCCGAGCAGCGAGCGGCTCAGGCGAAGCCGCACTGACGAGGCTTCTCTTCTGGGGCGTCTGCTGTGTCTTGTGCAAGCAGGTCCAACATGCCTTTGCAATGAAATGTGCGGGGCATGCTCAGGCCTGATCTGTCGAAAGTTCTGATGGTGATTCTAAAGGCCGCGGTGGAGCAATCAATGATTCGCTGCATCCGCCGCCTTCGTTCATCGACAGGCTCTTGTGCGCCTTCTCAGCTCCAGCGCAATTTTTCCAAAATCGACTTCCCCATGATCCAGTCCTTGTCCGTTTCGGAGAGGAACTTCAACTCCTCCGTAAAATGGGTGACGCGCTGCTGCATCGTCGCGCGCACCAGGGAATTGGTGATGTCCGTGCCCCAATGGCAGCGTTGCGGGCCAAAGGCTTCAAACAGCCGCTTGATATGCGGGTCCATGTCTCGCCAGGGATAGGCCTGCGCCGAATAAAGCGGAACCGACGATAGTTTCACCGAGACATTGGGATATTTCGCCAAGGCAGCCGCTTCCGCAACCCGTTGCCCCATCGAATTGTCCTTTACGGATTCGACGGTGACGCCGAGGTGATCGATGATGAGGGGCAGTTGCGGATGTCGCTCGGCGATGGCCGCGAAGAGCGGCGTCTGCCCTATGGTGAGGAACATGACGGGCAGACGGATCTTCTCCGCCATGGGCCAGAACCAGTCGGCGGTGCCGTCAGTCAGCCATTTGGCGATGGCGGGCTGGAAAAAGAAACGCGCACCCACGACGGCGGGTTGTTCGAGCATCTGGGGAACCCGTTGGCGCTCATTGGGGTCGTCGAGATTGACGCGGCCCATGGTGGCGAAGCGGCCGGGGTGACGGCGCGCGGCCTCCTGCCCATAGTCGAAGCGCGTGCCCTCGAGCGAGGGCGGGACGATGACCACCCGATCCACCAGTCCCTCATCCATGATAGGCAAGACGCGCTCGATGGTCATGGGCTCGGGCAATTGCGCCTGGGCTCCATTCGGCCATGGCCTGTCCGGCGTATTGGCTTTCCAGAGATGAATCTGCGAATCCACGATCAGGCGTTTGGCGGGCATTTGCTGAGCCTCCGAAACTGTCGTTGTGGCGAGCGTGGCGCCAGCGCCAAGCGCGAGATTGTTGAAGGTGCGGCGTGTGAGCATGAAGGCCTCCCCGGGCGATAAGCCCTTTGATTTTTTTGATTGTGACTTTCGAAGCGTTTCCGCTCGTTCCCCATTTTAGCTGATATTTGCATTTCGCAAACGGCTTATCACCACCCTTGCGCAAGCCCTCGCAGCCTCTGTATGTTCTTGCTCAGCCGAAGCAGCGTATTGGGAATAACAATCGGGAGAATTGCTTTGAGACGCAGCGACACCAGGATTTTGACGACCCATGTGGGCAGTCTCCCATTTCCCTCTTTTGATCATGGATTAGCCGTTGGCGACGCCTCCCATCTGAAGGAAGACGCCGCCGCCGTCGTGCGACGCCAACGCGATCTTGGGATCGATATCGTCAATGAGGGCGAATACACCAAGGGTGGGGATTGGCTGCGCTATATGCAGAACCGCTTCGGCGGCTTCGCCGATATCGAGGCTACCGGCGAAAAGCCCCTGATCGAACAGGGCAAGGATCGGGAGGCGTTCTCTGAATTCTACAAATACGCCAGCGAGCGTGGCACTCTCTTTTTTTCACCCGGCGAGCAGATGCAGAAGAAGCGTCCGGTGCAGGCTTGCACAGGGCCGGTGGTCTATGCGGGCTCGGAGGAGTTGCAGCAGGAAATCGAGGTCACGCGCGAGGTCGCCGGGCTTGACGATGTCTTTTTGACCTCCACGGCGCCAGCCAGCCTCGAGGTCTACCGCCGCAATCGCTATTACAAGACCGATGAAGCCTATGTCTTCGCCATCGCCGAGGCCATGCGGGTGGAATATGAGGCCATCAGCGAAGCAGGGTTCATTCTGCAGGTCGATGACGCCTGGTTGCCCGCCCTGTGGGACCGCATCGGCATGGGCATGGGCATGGCGGCCTTTCGCGCGCGCTGCGAAATGCGTGTGGAGGCGTTGAACCATGCCCTGCGCAATATCCCGGAGGAGCGCGTGCGCTATCACCTGTGCTGGGGCTCCTGGCATGGGCCACACGCCTTTGATCTCGAGCTCGAACATATCGTCGACATCATGCTCAAGGCCAAGGCGCAGGCCTATCTCATCGAGGGCGCCAATGCGCGCCATGAGCATGAGCACGCCCTGTGGGAGAAGGTGAAGCTGCCCGCTGGCAAGATCCTCATTCCCGGCGTCGTCAGTCATTCGACTGATGTGGTGGAGCATCCTGAACTCGTGTCACAGCGGCTGCAACGCTATGCGCGGCATGTGGGCAAGGAGAATGTCATGGCGGGAACCGATTGCGGCTTTGGCGGGCGCTCCCATCCGCAAATCGCCTGGGCGAAGCTGCAATCCCTTGTGGATGGCGCCGCTCTCGCCAGCAAGGCGCTTGGGTTTCCGCAGGGGTAGGCGCCGTTTCGACCTGCGCGTCGCAGCACGCAGGAGCCCGGAACCAAATCATTCGCCAGAACTTATTCCAAGCTGAACTGGAACAATCCGGCGGTTGGGACCATGAGCGACATAGGGGTTCCAATTCATGACGATCTGCTCAAGCAGCAGACCGTCTTTGCGCGGTTCGGCGAACTCGCTCTCAAATCCGATGATCTCGACCAGATCCTGACGGAAGCCTGTCGCCTTGCGGGCGAGGCGCTGGGAACGGATCTGGCCAAGGTGGTTCAGTTGCAGGATGATGGTAAGACCATGGTCGTGCGGGCTGGCGTTGGCTGGGGCCCCAATGTGGTCGGCGTCGCCACGATCACCGCAGCCGAAGACACCTCCGAAGGCCATTGCTTGCGCACGGGGGAGCCCATGATCTCGCCCGACATCGCAAAGGAGACGCGGTTCAAATATCCGCAGTTCCTGATCGAGAATGGCGTGCGCGCCGTGGCCAATGTCATCATCATCGGCGGACATGACCGCCCTGCCTTCGGCGTCTTGCAAATCGACAGCCGCGTGCCGCGCGAGTTCACGGAATCCGACACGCTCTTTTTGCGCAGCTACGCCAATCTTCTGGCGGCGGCGGTGGATCGCATTCGCGTCACCAATGAGGGGCGCGACAAGGAGGAGCAACTACGCCTCATGTTGCAGGAAACCGTCGCCACGCCCACGCGGGAGCTGACCGAGGCCAATGATCGGCTCAAGGCCGAGGCGGAGGAGCGGGGCAGGGTGGAGGAGGCCCTGCGCCAATCGCTCAAGATGGAGGCGGTGGGTCAATTGACTGGTGGGCTGGCCCATGACTTCAACAATCTGCTGTCTGGCATCTCCGGCAGTCTTCAGTTGATGAACATGCGGGTCAGTCAGGGCCGCACCGCCGAAATCGGACGCTATATGGACGCCGCCATGACCTCGGTGGAGCGCGCGGCGGCCCTGACCCACCGGTTGCTCGCTTTCTCGCGGCGGCAAACGCTGGACCCAAAGCCTACGGATGCGAATAGCTTGATTGAAGGCTTGCGCGACATGTTCAGTCGTACGGTGGGGCCGGGCATCAAGATCGAGACTTCACTGGCGCCAGAGCTTTGGTCGACGCTCTGCGATCCCAACCAGCTTGAGAACGCGCTTCTGAACCTCGTCATCAATGCGCGGGACGCCATGCCCGACGGCGGGCATATCACCATCGAGACCTCGAATTGCGTGCTCGCGGATTCCCGTGGCTTGCAGATCGATTCGCTCTCGGGGCGCGTGCCCAACGGCGAATATATCGCCCTCTTCGTCATCGACACGGGCAGCGGCATGCCGCCCGCCGTGATCGAGCGCGCTTTTGATCCATTTTTCACCACAAAGCCCATCGGGCAGGGTACGGGGCTTGGATTGTCGATGATCTATGGGTTCGTACAGCAATCGGGAGGCCATGTGTTGCTGCGCAGCGCCGAAGGCCACGGCGCCACGGTCGCCATTTATCTGCCCCGATATCTGGGAGCGGAGATGGGCGTGGAGACCATCGAAGGTGTCGCGCACATTCCCCAGGCGGAAGCGGGCGTCGCGGTGCTGCTGGTGGAGGGTGAACCGGCGGTGCGCATGGTGATGGCGGATGTTCTCAGGGACAATGGCTACACGGTGATGGAGGCGGACACAGGTTATCATGCGCTGCGCCAAATTCAGTCGTCTGCGCGCATTGATTTGCTTTTGAGCGATGTCGGGCTGCCCGGCGGCATGAATGGCAGGCAGCTTGCGGACGCGGCGCGCGAGCACAGGCCCCATCTCAAGGTTCTGTTCGTGACCGGCTATGATGAACAGGCGGCTCTGGGCAGCGGTTTGATGGCGCAGGGCATGGCGATATTGACCAAACCCTTCAATATCTCGTCCTTTTCCGCAAAGGTGCAGGATCTCATGCACAAGTGACCTGCGGCGGGCGCCGGTCGCCCCTACCCTTTACAAAGGCCTGTGCAAGCCACAAAATGCGTCAAAATTCGCATCAAGGCAGGAAACAGGCATGCTTCACCCGCTCACCCTTCCGGTGACCTCGGAAATCATCGAAATTGGAGAGGTTCAGATCGAGGTGCAGCGGTGCGGCCAGGGCGCGCCCCTTCTGTTGCTGCCGGGCGAAGATGGGCTGGAGATGGAGTCGCCTTTCCTCGAAAATCTGGCGGCGCGATTTGAGGTGATCACCTTCTGGCCCCCGGGTTTCGGCCGCTCCAATCGGCCCGAATGGGTCACCATGGATGATGTGCCCTATCTGTTCCTTGATGTGATGGCGCGGCTTGGCCTGCATGGAGTTCCGGTGATCGGCTGCTCGCTGGGCGGCTGGATCGCCGTCGAGATGGCGACGAGGACCGACGCGCGCATGTCGAAGCTGGTTCTGGTCGATCCCTACGGGATCAAGATCGGCGGCCCCATGGATCGCGACATCGCGGATATCTACGCGGTGCATCCAGCCAAACTCAGCGCCCTCAAATGGGTGGACCCGACCAAGGGACAGCGCGATCTCGTCAACCGGCCTGATGATGAGCTTTTCATCATCGCCCGCAACATCGAATCCTGCGCAAGGCTCTGCTGGGAGCCCTATATGCACAATCCCAAGCTTAGGCGGCGGCTGCATCGCGTCACCGTGCCGACGCTGTTTGTGTGGGGCGAGTCCGATGGCGTCGTGACGCCTGATTACGGACGCGCCTATGCAGCTGGCGTTGCGGGCGCGCAATTTGCGCTGATTTCCGAGGCAGGCCACTTGCCTCATGTGGAGCAGCCCGAGGCCTTCTTCGCGGCCGTCGATCCCTTCCTCGCCTGAGCGCCATTTCCGGAGAAGATCCATGGACTATTACTACTTCACCGAAATGCCCTATCCCCATCTGCCGCCGCATGAAGAGATGAAGTCCATGCGGCTGACCCTGCCCAACAAGCTCTTCGATCCCAAAATCGGGCATCAGTTGCTCAACCGCTATCTCGACGAATATTGCTATGCGGACGAGATGGGCCTCAATCTCATGGTCAACGAGCATCGTTCATCGGTGGTGTGCATCGATGTGGCCGCGCCCCTGTCGCTCGCCATTCTGGCGCGCCAGACGAAGAAGGGGCGGTTGCTGGTTCTGGGCAATTCCATCGCCAATCGCGATGATCCCATTCGCGTGGCTGAAGAGATGGCCATGGTGGATTGCATCTCCGGGGGGCGCGTGGAATGCGGCATGGTGCGCGGCATCACCTATGAGATCTTCGCCGCCAACACCAATCCCACCATGACCAACGAGCGCCTCTGGGAGGCCATCGACATGGTCACCAAGGCCTGGACCAGTCACGAGGGCCCCTTCAATTATGAAGGGCGTTTCTGGCATCGGCGCAACGTCAACATCTGGCCGCGCCCCTATCAGCAGCCGCGCCCGCGCATCTGGGTGACGGGCTCCAATGATTTCGAGAATCTCAAGATGATCGCCGAGCAGGGGCACGTCTTCGCCACTTTCGTGCAGCCCTATGACAAGGTGCGCCAGCTCTTTGATCATTATCGCAGCCATTATGTGGATAATGGCGTGCCCGGGGGCCTCGCCTACATGGCTTTCGTCTGTGTCGGCGAAACCGATGAGGAGGCCATGCAGGGCGCCGATGAAATCTGCTGGTACATGCGCACCAAGGATGAGCCGCAGTACCGCAATGTTCCGGGCTATGTGGGTCTTGAATTCAACGTGAAAGCGCTGAAAGGCGCCTATACCGGGCGCACGGATGCGGTGCGCGCGCAGGGTCTTGAATATCTGCGCGACAATCACATCCTCATCGCAGGTACGCCCGACAGCGTGGAGCAGCAGATCCGGTCGCTCTATAAAAAAGTGGGCGGCATGGACCATCTGCTGATGATGATGCAATGCGGCTTCTTCAGCCATGAGAAGACCATGAAGAATATCCGCATGTTTACCGAGCATGTCATGCCGCGCTTGAAAGATCTCGGGCCCTGCTTCAATCGTCCGTCGGATTCGCAGGCGGCGGAGTAGTGCGCTCTGGGTGTCGCCAATTGATGAAACAGCACAGCAAAAGAACAGTTCAACCCTGGGAGGGCTGATCATGAAGCATTTTAGGAATCTGGCGGTCAGTCTGAGCCTGGGCGCGTTCGCCTTCACCGCCGCGCCCGCCGCCGCCGACAACTTCTATCAGGGCAAGCGCCTGACGGTTCTCATCAACTTTGCTGTCGGCGGCCCGACGGATATTGAGGGACGACTTTTCGCCAGGCACATTGGCAAACATCTCGGCGGGAATCCCAATATCATCGTCCAGAACATGGATGGGGGCGGCGGCGCCACCGGCACGAACTTTCTGGGCGAGGTCGCGCCCAAGGATGGCACGGTGGTGGGTTATCTCACCGGCGTCGCCTGGCGCTATGTCAATATCAAGGAGCGGTCGCGCGTCGATTTCCTCACCTATAACATGATCGCCTATCAGCCCGGGACAACCGTGTATTATGTCCGCTCCAATGTGGAGCCAGGCCTCAAGGTCGCCAGCGACATCCTGAAGGCGAAGAACCTGGTGGTCGGGGGCCTCACGGCGGATTCCTCCAAAGACATTCTGGAACGGTTGTGTCTCGACCTGCTTGGCGTCAACTATAAATATGTGACGGGTTACACCAGCAACTCAAATGCGCGTCTTGCGCTGCAGCGCAATGAGATCAACATGTTTGCGGAATCGCCGCCCGGCTATATCTCGGCTGTGGCGCCTTCGCTTGTCGCGAGTGGCGAGGTGGTGCCGCTGTTCTTCGATCCCGGATATAATGGTGTGCGGTTTTCCCGGCCCGCCCAGGCCCAGGGCCTCGACATGAAGCCCTTCCACGAATTTCTGCGCGATGTCAGGGGGCGCGAACCCGAAGGCAAACTCTGGGACATCTACAAGAAGGCGATCGCCATCAACGGCGCCATGCAGCGCCTCGTGGTCTTCCCGCCCAACACGCCCAAACCCGCCATGGATGCGATGCGCGAAGCCATTCGCAAACTGGCGACGGACCAGGAATTCGCCGCCGACGGCATGAAGACCGTAGGCTTCGTGCCGGATTATGAAGCGGGCGATGGCGTTCAGGCGGAGGTGACGGCGGCCCTCTCCCTGCCGGAAGAAGATCGTAAATTCATCGCCGACTATATAGCGCGTGGTCAGAAGTAATCAGTGATTGAGGAGCGATCTCAACCATGACCGATCTCAGGCCCATCATCCCGCGCCAGCCTGCGCCTGGCCTTGTGGTTCCGCTGGCGGGTGGCGGGTCTTATGATCTGGCGCTGGACCCGCCCAGGCTCTTTTCGATGGTGGTCTTTTATCGCGGCCTGCATTGCCAGCAATGCAACGCCTATCTGGTCGAACTCGACGCCATGCTTGGCGAATTCGACAAGCGTGGCGTCACCACGGTGGCGATCTCCTGCGATGAGGCCGCGCGCGGGGAGCGCTCGCAAGCCGATTGGGGCCTGAAAAACCTGCGCATCGGCTATGGCCTTTCGCCCCGCATTGCGCGGGATTGGGGCCTGTTCCTGACCGAGGGGCGCCCGCGCAAGGAGGGGTTGTCAGAGCCGCCGATCTGCTGCGAGCCGGGCCTCTTCCTCATCAGCCCTGACAAGACCCTGTTCTTCTCCGCCGTGCAGAACATGCCCTTCGCCCGGCCCCGCTTCGCGGATCTGATCGACGGCTTCGAGTTCCTCTTCGCGCGGGGCTATTTCATCGACAAGGAATGCCCGGCGCGTGGGGAGTTGATGGAGGTTCCCGCAGGCGCGGGGTGAGGGCGCGTGCGGCCATGCAACGTCAGCTTTTGGGGGGGCGCCGCTCGTTTCCTCTGTCCATGGCAGCCTTTGCGGCATAGGCGAGAAAACCGGAGCGGCTATAGCCGTTAGCGCTCGCATAGGCGTCCACGCTGGCCAAGACGTCCTCGGGCAGGGTCACGTTGATGCGGACGGACCTGACCGCCTGGGCAGGCGCCGCTACAAGAATGGCGACGCCATCCCGATTGGCGGGGTCAGCCATGACAGCCTCAAGGGAGGAGGGCTCGGGAATGGCTTCGCCATCCTCCGTCAGCCCCTCCAGATGCAGGGCGAGTGCCTCAGCGGCCATGTCACGAGCTTCATCGAGGGTCGCGCCCGCCGTGACGCAGCCTGGCAGATCAGGAAAGGAAACACCGAATTCGCTCTGTGCGTCCTTGTGGATCAAGGCGATGAATTGACGCATGGGGCTCACCTCAGTTTCATGTCGGCTTGCTTCTCGATGCTGCGCAGGGTTCCCAAAGGAAGCTCTTTCTTCGGGTGTGGCACAGTCACGCGACCGGGGATCGTGTCGTGTTTGAATTGGGCGTGACTGCCTCGGCGAGCAACCTCCCGCCATCCAGCTGCGATCAGGGCTGAAATCACGTCCCG
>CAMDOY010000121.1 GCA_945903655.1 Rhizobium sp. Q54
GCGGGCGCCAGTTGCGGGCGTGGCGGAATTGGTAGACGCAGTGGATTTAGGTTCCACCGCCGCGAGGCATGGGGGTTCGAGTCCCTTCGCCCGCACCAGCGCCCTGCGCCCGACCGCGTGAAACCTTTTTATGAGAGAGCCCGGGCTCATGCGCTCGGCCAACGATATTCGGAAGGCGACCAAGATGCAGGTGACTGAAACCCTCTCCCAGGGCCTGAAGCGCGCGTACAAAGTAGTGCTGCCCGCGAAGGACCTCGCCGCTCGCCTTGATGGTCAGCTCATCGAGATGAAGAGCAAGGCGAAGATCAACGGCTTCCGTCCCGGCAAGGTGCCGGTGTCCTACCTCAAGCGCGTCTACGGCAAGTCCGTGATGGCTGATGTCGTTCAAAACGCCGTGACCGAGGCCAATCGCAAGATCGTCGAGGACAATGGTCTGCGCCTCGCCAACGAGCCCAAGATCGATTTCCCCACCGATCAGGCCGAAATCGAAAAGGCCCTCGCCGCTGAGGGCGACCTGTCCTATTCCGTGAACATCGAGGTTCTCCCCAAGTTCGAGATCGGCTCCTTCGCCGACGTGGAGCTGGAGCGTCTGGTGCTCAAGGTCACCGACCCCGAGGTTGACGAGGCCATGCAGCGTCTGGGCGACCGCAACCGCAGCTTCACCCCCCGTGAGGCGGGCGAGGCGGCCCAGTCCGGCGACAAGACCACCATCGATTTCGTCGGCAAGATCGACGATGTGGCCTTCGAGGGCGGCGCGGGGACCGATACGGATCTCGTTCTTGGCTCCAACAGCTTCATCCCGGGCTTCGAGGATCAGCTGATCGGCGCGAAGGCGGGCGAGGAGCGCAAGGTCAACGTGTCCTTCCCCGAGACCTATGGCGCGGCCAATCTGGCTGGCAAGGCCGCTGTGTTCGACGTCACCGTCAAGGCGGTCGCGGCGCCCGGCGCGGTCGAGTTCAACGATGAATTCGCCAAGGGTTTCGGCCTTGAGGATCTGGAAAAGCTCAAGGACGCCATCCGCGGCAACCTGCAGGGCGAATATGACCGCATGTCCGCCGAGAAGCTGAAGCGCGCCCTGCTCGATGCGCTGGACAAGCGCTACAGCTTCGAGCTTCCGGAGTCCCTCGTCGAGCAGGAGTTCGGCGGAATCTGGCAGCAGGTCGAGGCCGAGCAGAAGCGTTCGGGCAAGACCTTCGCGGACGAAAACACCACCGAAGAGGCGGCGCGCGCCGAATATCGCGGCATCGCCGAGCGCCGCGTGCGTCTGGGCCTCCTGCTCGCCGAAGTGGGCGACAAGGCCGAGGTCAAGATCACCGACGACGAGATGTCGGCGGCCCTTGTCGAGCGCGTCCGCCAGTTCCCGGGCCAGGAAAAGGCCATCTGGGACTACTACCGCAACAACCAGGAGGCTCTGGCCTCCGTGCGCGCGCCTCTCTTCGAGGCCAAGGTTGTGGAGCACATCGTCAGCCAGTCCAAGGTGACCGACAAAGAGGTCTCCAAGGAGGAACTGATGAAGCAGGACGACGAAGACGTCGCCGTCTGATCCACTGCTTCGGAGCCATGATCTGTTGCGGGGACGTCGAGAGGCGTCCCCGCACCCTTTTCGAACCCGCGCTTGATGACTATGTTGCAAGATGTGCCGACGGCCTGCCGCCGTCCGTGATTCGCTAGGGACATTCAGGAATGCGCGACCATATCGACCTCTGGAACAGTTTCGTCATCCCGTCCGTCGAGGAGACGACATCGCGCGGATCCTATCGCTACGACATCTTTTCGCGCCTCCTGAAGGAGCGGATCATCTTCCTGGCGGGTCCGGTGGAAGATCAGTCGGCCACGCTGGTCGTCGCCCAGCTCCTGTTCCTGGAAGCTGATAACCCGAAGCGCGAAATCTCCTTTTATATCAACAGCCCCGGCGGTGTCGTGACTGCGGGCCTATCGATCTACGACACCATGCAGTTCATCCGCTGCCCCGTGTCCACCCTCTGCGTGGGCCAGGCGGCGTCCATGGGCTCCTTGCTGCTGTGCGCGGGCGAGCCCGAGATGCGCTTCAGCCTGCCGAACTCCCGGATCATGGTGCATCAGCCCTCGGGCGGGTTCCAGGGTCAGGCCTCGGACATTCTCCGCCATGCGGAGGACATCATGAAGATCAAGCGCCGCCTGAACGAAATTTACGTCAAGCACACCGGCCAGGAGTATGACACGATCGAGCAGACCCTCGATCGCGATCATTTCATGTCCGCTGATGAGGCCAAGGCTTTCGGGCTTGTGGATCGTGTGCTCGACAAGCGCCCCGACGACGTCGAGGTGAAGGCCTGATCCTTGCTAGGGTAGGCGACCAGTGGGTGAATCGGGCAAATCGTCCTGTTTCGCCCGTCTGGCTCGCGGTGGCGCTTGATCCGCAGGGCATACCGTGTTTGCATTGGAACGGATCCGCGAAATCCCCCGGTTTTTGCGGCGAATCGACTAGATGCTGCGTTATGGTTTGCGTATCAGGGGCTTGCGCCCTGATGGGGCCATGTTTGAGGTAGAGAGGCTGGTCTACCTTTTGTTAGGCCATTGCCTATATTAACAGCGACCAGAGCCGGAATTTCCGGACGAGGTTCGCACGGAGACTATGATGGCCAGATCTGAGGGCGACTCGAAAAACACGCTCTATTGCTCGTTCTGCGGCAAGAGCCAGCACGAGGTTCGCAAGCTGATCGCCGGTCCGACCGTGTTCATCTGCGATGAATGCGTCGAACTTTGCATGGATATCATTCGTGAGGAGAACAAGTCCTCGCTGGTGAAGAGCCGCGACGGCATCCCCACCCCGCGCGAAATCTGCAAGGTGCTGGACGATTACGTGATCGGCCAATTCCAGGCCAAGCGCGTGCTCTCCGTCGCCGTCCACAACCATTACAAGCGGTTGAACCATTCGGCGAAGCACCAAGACGTCGAGCTCGCCAAGTCTAATATCCTGCTGATCGGCCCCACGGGCTCTGGCAAGACCCTGCTGGCCCAGACGCTGGCGCGCATTCTCGACGTGCCCTTCACCATGGCCGACGCTACGACCCTCACTGAGGCCGGCTATGTGGGCGAGGATGTGGAAAACATCATCCTGAAGTTGCTGCAGGCCTCCGACTACAATGTGGAGCGGGCCCAGCGCGGCATCGTCTACATAGACGAGATCGACAAGATCAGCCGCAAGTCCGACAACCCCTCCATCACCCGCGACGTGTCGGGCGAGGGCGTCCAGCAGGCCCTGCTCAAGATCATGGAAGGCACGGTCGCCAGCGTCCCCCCCCAGGGCGGGCGCAAGCATCCCCAGCAGGAGTTCCTGCAGGTGGACACCACCAATATCCTGTTCATCTGCGGCGGCGCCTTCTCCGGCCTTGAGAAGATCATCTCCTCGCGCGGCAAGGGGACCTCCATGGGCTTCGGCGCCAAGGTCCAGTCGCAGGAAGAGCGTCGCACCGGCGAGATCTTCCGTCAGGTCGAGCCTGAGGATTTGCTGAAATTCGGCCTGATCCCTGAATTCGTGGGCCGTCTGCCGGTCATCGCGACCCTTGAGGACCTCGATGAGGAGGCTCTGAAGAAGATCCTCACCGAGCCCAAGAATGCTCTGGTCAAGCAGTACCAGCGCCTGTTCGAGATGGAGAACACCGAGCTCACCTTCCAGGACGAGGCTCTCAATGTGGTCGCCCGCAAGGCGATTGATCGTCGCACCGGCGCGCGTGGGCTGCGGTCGATCATGGAGGGCATCTTGCTCGACACCATGTTCGATCTGCCGGGGCTGGAAGGCGTCGAGCAGGTGGTCATCGGTCCCGAAGTGGTCGATGGCAAGGCGCGGCCGCTCTACATTTATTCGGAGCGGGCGGAAAAGTCGGGCGCAAGCGCCTGATTGTAAAAAAGATTTAGTTGAAGGCTCCGGTCGCGTTTGAACTGACCCCCGAAAGTTGGACATTCAACCTCGGGCGTCGGGTCGCGTATCCGGAGCTTTTTCTTTTGCGTCCCGGACTTTGGCGAATGGTCGCGTTGGCGTTTCAGGTGTGGGATGGGGCGGGCGCCTCTTTAGCCTCAGGGTGGGGGTTGATATTCCTCCTTTGGGCGCGGTTGAAATGCGTGGACAGGCCCCCCATCTCGTAATCTGATCTTGTGAGGCGCCTTTGAAGCCTCATCTCACGGGCGTATGGTCGCCGGGTTCGAGTCGATTTTGTTGCGGCGCGTTCTTTGGAGATTGACGTCCCGCCCTCGGGTTGGCCATCTTGGCGCCCATGGGTAAGGACCCGGATAGGAAGCACATGACCAGTCAGAAGCGAGCCCCCGCAAAGCCCGGCAACGTCGACAGCTACCCCGTCCTGCCGTTGCGCGACATCGTCGTGTTCCCACACATGATCGTGCCGCTCTTCGTCGGGCGTGAGAAATCCATTCGCGCCCTCGAAGAGGTGATGAAGGGCGACAAGTTCATCTTGCTCGCCACCCAGCAGAACGCGGGCGACGATGATCCGGCCACCGATTCGATCTTCAAGACGGGCACGCTGGCGACGGTGTTGCAGTTGCTGAAGCTGCCGGACGGCACGGTGAAGGTGCTGGTGGAGGGCGTGACGCGCGCCCTGGTCAAGCGCTACACCCGCACGGAAGAATATTATGAGGCCGACGCCTCCGTCATCGCCGACGACATCGCCGATCCCGTCGAGGTCGAGGCGCTCGGTCGCTCCGTGGTGGGCGAATTCGAAGGCTATGTGAAGCTGAACAAGAAGGTCTCTCCCGAGGTGGTTGCCGCCGTCGGCCAGATCGAGGACTTCTCGAAGCTCGCCGACACCGTCGCCTCCCACCTCGCCATCAAGATTTCCGACAAGCAGCAAATTCTGGAGACCATCTCCGTCGCCAAGCGCCTGGAGAAGTGCCTCGCGCTCATGGAGAGCGAGATTTCTGTGCTGCAGGTGGAGAAGCGCATCCGCACCCGCGTGAAGCGCCAGATGGAGAAGACCCAGCGCGAATACTATCTGAATGAGCAGATGAAGGCCATTCAGAAGGAGTTGGGCGACGAGGACGGGAAGGATGACCTTTCCGAAATCGAGGAGCGCATCAAGAACACCAAGCTGACGAAGGAGGCGCGCGACAAGGCGCAGGCCGAACTCAAGAAGCTGCGTCAGATGTCCCCCATGTCGGCGGAAGCCACTGTGGTGCGCAATTATCTCGACTGGTTGCTCTCGATTCCGTGGGGCAAGCGCAGCAAGGTGAAGAAGGACATCGCCTCCGCCGAGGAGGTGCTGAACGCTGATCACTTCGGGCTGGAGAAGGTCAAGGAGCGCATCCTTGAATATCTGGCGGTCCAGCAGCGCGCCAACAAGCTGACGGGTCCCATCCTGTGCCTCGTCGGTCCTCCGGGCGTCGGCAAGACCTCGCTGGGCAAGTCCATCGCCAAGGCGACCGGGCGTGAGTTCGTGCGCATGTCGCTCGGCGGCGTGCGCGACGAGGCGGAGATTCGCGGTCACCGTCGCACTTATATTGGCTCCATGCCTGGCAAGATTATCCAGTCCATGCGCAAGGCCAAGACCAACAATCCGCTCTTCCTGCTCGACGAGATCGACAAGATGGGCATGGATTTCCGTGGCGATCCCTCATCGGCTCTTCTCGAGGTGCTTGATCCCGAGCAGAACCAGACCTTCAGCGACCACTATCTTGAGGTGGATTACGACCTCTCGAATGTGATGTTCGTGACCACGGCCAATACGCTGAACATCCCTGCGCCCCTCATGGATCGCATGGAGATCATCCGTATCGCCGGTTATACTGAGGACGAGAAGGTCGAGATCGCCCGCAAGCATCTCATTCCCGTTGCGGTCCCCAAGCATGGTCTTGCGCCGAAGGAATGGGCCATCGACGACGAAGCGCTGCTCACTCTGATTCGTCGCTACACCCGCGAAGCCGGCGTGCGCAATCTGGAGCGCGAAATCTCCAATCTCGCCCGCAAGGCGGTGAAGGAGATCCTGACCACCAAGAAGAAAAAGGTCTCGGTGACGCAGACCAATGTGGCGGACTATCTGGGCGTTCCGAAGTATCGCTTCGGCGAAGCCGAGACCGAGGATCAGGTGGGCGCGGTGACGGGTCTGGCCTGGACCGAAGTGGGCGGCGAGTTGCTGACCATCGAAGGCGTGATGATGCCCGGCAAGGGCCGCATGACCGTGACGGGCAACCTGAAGGATGTGATGAAGGAATCGATTTCGGCGGCGGCGTCCTATGTGCGCTCTCGCTCGGTTGATTTTGGCATCGAGCCGCCGCTGTTCGAGCGTCGCGACATCCATGTGCATGTGCCCGAAGGCGCCACCCCCAAGGACGGCCCCTCCGCAGGCATCGCCATGGCCACCGCCATCGTCTCGCTTCTCACGGGCATTCCCGTGCGCCGCGACATCGCCATGACCGGCGAGGTCACCTTGCGCGGTCGTGTGCTGCCCATCGGCGGATTGAAGGAGAAGTTGCTTGCGGCGCTGCGCGGCGGGCTCAAGAAGGTTCTCATTCCCCAGGATAACGCCAAGGATCTGGCGGATATCCCGGCCAATGTGAAGAACGCGCTCGAAATCGTGCCGGTCTCTCGCATGGATGAAGTGTTGAAGCATGCGCTGGTGCGCCTGCCCACGCCCATCGTCTGGGAAGAGGAGGCGCCCGTGAAGGGCGTCGGGCCAGCGATACCGGATGAGGATCAGTCGGGCGTCGTCGCGCACTGAGCCCAAGGTCACCCCAAAGAAAGCCGCGAAGATTGATTCTTCGCGGCTTTTTGCGTTTTTGCGGCTTGCATAGAGGCGCTTTGCCCTGTAGCACCCGGGTCGGGCCGTGAGCTTCGCTGAATGCGGCGTGCCCCCGGCGCCGGGCTCGCCTGCCGAGCCGGCGACTTGAGTCACCAATAGGAAGACCATCACATGAACAAGACGGAACTCGTCGAGCACATCGCTGCGCGCACGGAATCAACCAAGGCCGAAGCCGCTGCCGCCCTGGAGGCTATGCTTGACGGAATCACCACCGCCCTCAAGAAGGGCGACGAAGTGCGCCTCGTGGGCTTCGGAGCCTTCTCCGTGAAGAACCGCGCCGAGGCCAAGGGCCGCAACCCCACCACGGGCGCGGAAATCACCATTCCGGCTTCCGTCAACGCGCGCTTCAAGACCGGCGCTGCGCTGAAGGCCGAGTTGAACAAGAAGTAAGTTTGCACTCCCGGTCATCTTTTCCCCAGGGCTGCGGCTCAGGTCGCAGCCAGGAAAGATGGGAAAGACGCCAGGCGGGCGCGCGTTCGAGATGAATGCGCTCTCGTGGTTCGGGGCGGCCCGGGTGGCCGCCCTTTTTCATGGGGCTTGCGCAGGGGGCCCCGGCCTGTCTAAAACCCCGCTCGGGGGCGGTTAGCTCAGTTGGTAGAGCGCCTGCTTTACACGCAGGATGTCGGCGGTTCGAGACCGTCACCGCCCACCATTTCCCCGGGTGCCGCATGCGCTAGCGGTGCGGGAGATTTTGCAATAACCTTCAAGCCGAACCATTCAAGAGGGCGATCAACGCCTGCGACTGCCGTAACAGGGGGGATTGCGTGACCGACACGAGCTACGAGCCGAAGCGAATCCTGCGCGCCAACGACGACTTCCACTGGAAAGGCCATGCGCGCGTGGCCATCGTCTTCAATATTGCCTTCGAGGCCTGGTCAGATGGTGAAGCGCCGCCCATCGGCCCCATGGGTAATGTGCTCAAGCCCGGCTACTTCGATTCCAACGCCCATTCATGGGCCAATTACGGGATCGTGCGCGGCGTCCAGCGTCTGTCGCGCATCGCTGAGAACAATGAGATCAAGACGAGCGTCATGACCAATGGCGTCGTCACGCAGCGCAACCCGGAGATGATCCGCAAGCTGCACAAGGCCGGTCACGACGTCTATGCGCATTCATGGGGCATGGACGTGATCCCGGTCTATCTCGACGAGCCCGGCGCACGCGCGAACATCGCGCGCAACACGCAGGTTCTGGAGAAGGTGACGGGTGAGCGCCCCACCGGCTGGATCTCGCCGCGCGGCACCGGCGCGCCCGGCCACCCCGCTCTGCTCGCGGAAGCCGGATATGTCTGGCATGGCGACTGCAACGACGATGATCTACCCGCCATCGCCGAATATGATGATGGCGCAGGCGGCCTCCGCCGCATCGTGAATATCCCCTTGACGATGGATGTGAACGACCTGCCGCACTCCATCCGCTACGGCAACAATCCCGGCGCCCTTGTCGATCACTTTCAGGATGTGCTTGACGGGACGCAAGGCGCTGACGATCAGCCATTCATGCTCGACGTCACCGCGCATACCCATGTCTATGGGCGCCCGGCTGGCGCATGGGCCTTCGACGCCATGATGAAGATCGCGCTGGAGCGCGACGATGTCTGGATCACGACGCGGCGCAGTATCGCCGAATATACGCTTGCGAACGCCTCAACCATGTTTTCGCCGGGGATTGTCTGATGACCTTAGCGCCCGCACGCCTCGCCCTCGTCTGTCTTGCCCTCGCAAGCATGGCGCCTGCTCTCGCGCAGGATTTTCCCGACCGCAATGTGAAATTGGTCGTCTCCTTCGCTCCGGGCGGCCCCACCGATGTGGGCGCGCGTATCATCGGCGCAGCCTTGCAGGAAAAATGGGGCAAGCCCGTCATCATCGAAAATCGGGGCGGCGCCGGCGGCAATATCGGCACGGTCGCGGTCGCGCGCGCGGAGCCTGACGGATACACGATTCTCGTCACAACGAGCGCCTTCTCGATCAATCTCACCTACAACGCCAATCCCGGCTATGTGGCGAATGATCTGCGGCCCGCAGCGCTCGTGGCGACCACGCCCAATATCATCGTTGGATCGCCAGCGCTGAAAGCCAATACGCTCAACGAGGCGATCGAACTCGCACGCCGCGAAAAGTTCGCTTATGGGTCCGCAGGCGCGGGCACCTCGCCCCATTTGTCCGCCGAACGCGTTTTCAAACTCATCGGCAAGGTTGATGTGCGCCATGTGCCCTTCACCGGCGCCGCGCCCGCCATGAACGCGGTCTCCGCAGGCCATGTGCAGTTTGGCGTCGTGGCCATGACGCCCGCCATCGAACTCGTGAAGGCGGGCGCCCTGAAAGGTTATGCCGTCACCTCCGCCAAGCGCGCCGCCGAACTACCGGACGTGCCGACGGTCACGGAAACCGGCGTCGGCGCCATCGACGACGCGACATGGGTCGCCATGCTTGTGCCTGCGAAGACGCCACAAGCCATCGTGGCGAAAATCAATGCTGACGTAAACGAGTTGCTGAAACAACCGGCCATCGTGCAGCAGATTTCGCGGGCGGGCCTTGATCCGCTGGGCGGCTCCCTGCCGGAAATCGAAGCCTATGTCGCCAGTGAAACCAGAAAATGGGCGGAGGT
>CAMDOY010000122.1 GCA_945903655.1 Rhizobium sp. Q54
TGAAGCGCTGCATCAACTGTGCGACGCCATAAACAAGTCGGGCGGCAACGCCCTCCTCGCTTTTTATGACGGCTCCTCGAAAATCGAAATTTCCGACACCGTGATTGAAAGCAACCCAATCCTGCCTTCATCATTCATGTCACGATACAGTGGTTATGATGCTCCGCACGCCCAAGTGATCGAACTTACTCCAAACATACTCCTCATTTTCCCGGAGACCTTGGCGTTATTTGCTTTCAGCGTAAGAGGTCCAAGGCGAGCGATCTGGTGGCTTTCGGTAGATAATGGTTGCAATCTTGAACCGCTGTTTTCCTACAAGCAGTTCTGCGATGGATATTTTGGTGATGAGACGCTTATCCATTTCTATCAGTCTGATTATGCGCGTGGCTTCCTGATGGCCAATGGCGCAAAGAAAATCTATCCGCTATTTGATTACATCAATCGCAGCTTTTTGCGGTACGGGCCAAACCCTGCGAGACAGTCATGCGTGAGCTTTTTTCCAACAAAAGGAGCTGCATTAGCCAATTCCTTTTTCGAGTCGGCAAATGATCTACCCTCTATTCCGATCCAGAATATGTCTGCTGAAGAGGTTTCTACTGCGCTGCGTCATACATCGGTGTATATCGACTTCGGTCACCATCCCGGCAAGGACCGCGTACCCAGAGAGGCTGCCGCCTCTGGAAATATTGTTTTCATTCACGCGAAAGGTGCGGGCTGTCACTTTCTCGATCATCCACTCGATCAGTTCTTCGTGTTCACTCTCCTCGACATACAAACTGGTGAGCTGGCCCAAAAAGTGAGAAGCTGTCTTGTCGATCCAAAAAGCTTCTTCGCTCAACAATGGCTATACCGCCAAAAGATCGAGCTTGAGCTTGACGAATTTTCGCTTCAGGTGAAAACTCTGTTCTTCGCTAAAATCACCGATTCGCCATAGGGCTGGATTTAGTAGATTTTTCATTCAACCGCGCGGCTAAAAAGGCATGCCTAGTGGACCCAATACGGATTGTCGGCGCAGGTTTCTCCGGCTCAGTGATCGCTCGCGAATTGGCGGAAGCGGGATATAGATCGGTTGTTATCGATCAAAGAAAACACATCGCGGGAAATTGCTGGACTGAGCGCGATGCCGAAACCGGGATCATGGTGCACACCTACGGGCCACATATTTTCCATACAGACGACGAGAGCATTTGGTCCTATGTTTCAAAACATGGCCAAATGATGCCTTTCGTGAACCGGGTCAAAGCGGTCAGCGGCGAGCGTGTTTACAGCTTGCCCATAAATCTACACACCATAAATCAATTTTTTGGCCTATCGTTGGGTCCTGCGGCTGCGCAGGCGTTGCTTCAATCCAAGTCCCGGTCTGACATAAGTGACCCGCAATCTTTTGAGGAACAGGCTCTTAAATTTGTGGGAGATGACCTCTATCAAGCCTTTTTCAAACATTACACGCACAAGCAATGGGGGCGTTCGCCTGCAGACTTGCCAGCCTCCATTCTCAAGCGCCTGCCGATCAGGTTCAATTACGACGACAACTATTTCAACCATCGATTTCAAGGCATGCCAAAGGATGGCTATGGCGCGATCGTGGCCAGCATTCTCAACCACCCACTCATTGAATTGCGCCTTGGGGAAGAGTTCCGGCGAGATGACGCTCAAGCGCCGCATATCTTTTATACCGGCGCCATTGATCGGTTTTACGATTATTGCTTTGGTCGACTGGCTTACCGGACCCTGGATTTTGAAGTTTTTCGAACTGATGGCGATTACCAGGGCAATGCGGTCATCAACTATTGCGATTCCTCAAGACCCTTTACGAGAATCACGGAACACAAGCATTTTGCGCCATGGGAATCTGCGAATTTCAGCAAGACAATCTGCTACCGCGAATACAGCCGCGAAGCGCAACCAAACGATACGCCTTATTACCCCGTGAACCTCGTTGCTGGTGAAAATACACTTCCGAAATATATGGCCCGCGTTCGCGAGGAGACAAAGGTCACCTTCGTGGGACGTCTTGCAACCTACAGATATCTTGACATGGATGTCGCCATTAAAGAGGCTCTGGAGGCCGCCCGAGCATGGATTGAAATGCAAAAACACAATACTTGACACCTTGAGGGCTAGGGTTTGACAAGCGCCTGCGCTTATCCCCCGGGTAGATACTTTTTCATCACCACCGTCTTGAGCCGTTCCTTACGCTCGCCCATCACGCCTGAAAGCAAGCCCATGATGCGCTTTTTGGTCATTTCGCCATCTTGATACTCAATATATCGCTCAAGTTTGTCGCCCTCTGCCAGCAGTGCGGGATCTGTGAGCACTTTTCGAAAGGCGGACTGTAGATAAGCAAGTCTGTCTGACGGAATTTTGGGAGAAGCCAATATGATGCGACCCAGCGAATCAATTTCCGAGCGCGCCGACAGCCACCAGGATTGTTCGGGCGTAAGGGCGGTGGCCTCAAACACGGTTGGCATTTGCGGGAAAAAACGGGTGCGCCCTTTCGATACTATGGCGATGGCCTTGCCCTGACCTGATTTGACGTAATTATTGGCGGAAGTGTTAGAGACGTAGAGAGCGTCCATCTCACCGCGCACAATAGCAAGCGATCCTTCATTGCTGGACTTGTATCCCATCACCACGCGGCAATTCAAAACATAGGCCTCGCACATCATGGAGGCTCCATCTGAAAGGCCATCGATTGGCCCGGTAGCGGGCCAACGCAGCACTCCTCCCGCTTTCACAAGATCACCCATGGATGCGTGAGGGGAATCCGGCTTCACCAGCACGAGCCAGGGAGACGAACTCACGGTCGCCAGAATATTGACCTTGGCGAGGTCATATTGAACCGTTGGCAAATTAAAGAGTTGCGACAAGACCGCGCCGCCGCCGTTCATGATGATGAATTGGAGACCTTCCGTATCGCTGGCGACAATATGATTGAGCGCGGCGATACCGCCGGCGCTCGGTTGGTTGTCAACGATCACTGTCGTACCAAGCGCCGCCGCCAGATGTGGCGCGAGCAACCGCGCATAATTGTCATAACCGCCTCCAGGGCCTCCCCCCGCAAGGAACCGAACCGTATGGGTCTTGTAAAAGCTGGCGGGATCCTGCGAGGTCTGGGCGAGCGCCAATGCGGGAACCAGGGAGGCTAAAGCGAGAGCGAGGGCGGCTCCTTTGATCCTGTGCATGCTCCCACCCCTTATGGCCATGTTCCAGCAATTTGATGCTTGTTCTTGACAGGCTAGAGGCCCACAGTTCGGCCGTCAAATCCCTACCTCAGGAATATGTTCCGATGGTGCGGTCAACCAAGAAACGAGCGAGGACGAAACCAATCGTCTTTCAAGGTTCTATTTGGGGCAGCGACAAGAAGCGCTTTCGCCCGAAGGCAACCGCTTCAGGGTTGACACCTAAGGATGGACCAAGTTGCGCATCCACTGGGGTGGGAAAACCGAAAAAGTGTGGTGGGGGAAGCAGGACTCGAACCTGCGAAGGCATAGCCAGCGGATTTACAGTCCGCCCCCTTTGCCGCTCGGGACATTCCCCCGGTACACAACCGCTAGCGGCGCGTCCCGAAAAAACCCCGCCGCGAGACGGGGCTTCATCTTGATGGGCTTATCCGCAATAGGAGCGCGCCCGTCAACCCGAAAAATGACGCTTTGATTGCATCCAGGCCAGCGACATGGGAAGACTTGGCCTCAATTGCGAATGAGGTTGCACGTGGCGCGCAAGGATTTCCGCTCAGGTCGAAGAAGCGCGGCCCATGACCGGCGTGAAACGGGCGCGCCCGCCCCCGATACAAATCCGGGCGGGCGGCGCTCGTCCCGGCAGGAGGGCCGTCATCGGTCGCCACCGGATGTCGCTCAAATCTGGGGCTATCATCCCGTACGGGAGGCCCTCCGTTCGCCCCGGCGGGAAATCCTGCGGCTCTGGGCCACGACCGAGGCCGCCGAACGCCTCTCAACGGAGATCGCTGCGCGGGGGATCAAGCCGTCCTTTGTCACACTTGATGAGATCTCCGCGCGCCTGCCCGCTGATTCAGTCCATCAAGGACTTCTGCTGGAAGCGCGCCCCCTCGAAGCCCTCGAAATAGCCGATCTACCCGCCAAGGGGCTGGTGCTGGTGCTTGATCAGGTGACTGATCCCCATAATGTCGGCGCCATCGTGCGGACCGCAGCCGCATTTGCTGTGGACGCCATCGTGACCACCGAACGCCATTCGCCCCATATGACGGGCGTGCTCGCCAAGGCGGCGTCGGGCGGGCTGGAGCATGTGCCCCTGTGCATTGTGGTCAATTTGGCCCGTGCGCTGGAGGCGCTCGGCGATATGGGCTATCTGCGCGTCGGCCTTGATTCGGATGGGCCTGCATCCTTGGAGGATACGGTTTTGTCGCGCCCCATGGCGCTGGTGCTTGGGGCCGAAGGTAAAGGCTTGCGACGCCTCTCGAGAGAGAACTGCGACGTCCTGGCGCGCCTCGACATGCCTGGAGCCATACGCAGCCTCAACGTGTCAAACGCATGCGCAGTGGCGCTGACCATCGTTCAAATGCGCCTAAAGGGCTGACTAGCATATCAAGCATAACGCCCGGAAATGCCGCGCTTGTGTTTCTTGCGACATATGTGAGCCTTTTAGACTAAGGTTTAAGACGGCCGCCCAATGCCTCGCACTTGCGAAGAGCAGCCTAGCTTAAGCTAGCAAAACGCTGATATTATTAAACAAAAAATCCGAAACACAAAGTGCGGCGCAGCATATTTTCTTTAGTGGCTGAGTTCGCGATGGCAAGCCGACGACCTTAGACCTTTTATTATATTCACGCGCCCTCTCGACCAGACCATACACCAAAGTAGTCAAGACGCCATCCGGTGTCCTTCCGTGCGGCTCCATGACGCCGTGCAGAGACTGGTGAAGGCTTCTGGCGGGTCCAACCGTCAGTCTTCAGGGATTAACAGGAAACCCGAGGGTCCAACCTATGAGCATGTCTGAGAAACACGCCGCGCCGCGGCCTATGACGAAGGAAGAGAAGCGCGTCATCTTAGCTTCTTCACTCGGCACCGTTTTCGAGTGGTACGACTTTTACCTCTACGGGTCGTTGGCAGTTATGATCGGAGCCCAGTTCTTCTCCGCCTTCGATCCTGCGACCCGTAACGTGTTCGCACTGCTTGCCTTCGCCGCCGGCTTCCTGGTGCGGCCCTTCGGCGCGCTCTTTTTTGGTCGAATCGGCGATCTCGTCGGTCGCAAGTACACGTTCTTGGTCACCATTCTGATCATGGGCCTGTCGACTTTCTGCGTCGGCCTGCTGCCCTCCTACAACAGCATCGGTTGGATCGCTCCCGTTACGTTGATCATCCTGCGCATGCTGCAGGGACTTGCGCTGGGCGGTGAATATGGTGGCGCCGCGGTTTACGTTGCCGAGCATGCTCCCGTTGGTCGTCGCGGGTTCTACACTGCATGGATCCAGACAACAGCGACCGTTGGCCTGCTTCTGTCGCTCGTCGTCATTCTCTCCCTGCGTCTGAGCCTCGGTGAGAAGGACTTCCTTGACTATGGCTGGCGGATCCCCTTCCTGCTGTCGATCTTCCTGCTCGCGATATCGGTCTGGATTCGCCTGCAAATGCAGGAATCACCCGCTTTCCAGAAAATGAAGGAAGAAGGTACGCAATCAAAAGCGCCTTTGTCCGAGGCTTTTGGCCAGTGGAAGAATGCGAAGATGGTCATCATCGCTTTGCTGGGCATGGTCGCTGGTCAAGCTGTGGTCTGGTATACAGGCCAGTTCTATGCGCTGTTCTTCCTCCAGAGCATTCTGAAAGTCGACCTTTTCACGGCGAACGTGTTGATCGCATGGTCGCTGGTTCTGGGCACGGGCGGCTTCATCTTCTTCGGTTCACTATCCGACAGAATAGGCCGCAAGACGGTGATCCTCTCAGGCTGCCTTGTCGCCGCCTTGACCTTTTTCCCCCTGTTTCATGCGCTGACGAAGGTCGCCAATCCCGGCCTCGACAACGCGATCAACACGGTGAAGGTCGAAGTTGCCGCTGATCCTGCCAAGTGCGGTTCGGTGTTCGACCCCGTCGGCATCCGCACATTCACGCAGGCCTGTGACGTGGCGCGCGTCGCTCTTGCCCGCTCAGCGATCAAATATGACTTCAAGGCCACGTCGGACGCGGAAGCTAAGGTATTGTTCAGCGGCAAAGAAACCCCGATCAAGCCCACCGTGAATGAAAACATCGCCGCCTTCACAGCGGCGGCGGTTGAAGCAGGCTATCCCAAGGCGGGCGATCCCTCGATCGTCAAGCTGAACAGCGTCATCCCGGCGACAGCTCAGGCTTGGCAAATCATCGGGATCCTGACCATTCTGGTTCTCTATGTGACTGCGGTCTACGGCCCCATCGCTGCTGCGCTGGTGGAGTTCTTCCCGACCCGTATCCGCTACACCGCGATGTCCCTGCCCTATCACATCGGCAATGGCTGGTTCGGCGGCTTCCTGCCTCCGACGGCCTTCGCCATGGTGGCGGCGACCGGGGATATCTACTACGGCCTGTGGTATCCGACCATAATTGCCTGCGCGACCTTCGTCATAGGCCTCCTGTTCGTGCCGGAGACCAAGGACCGGGATATCTACGACAACGACTAAGGATATCCTCCTCGCAAACTACGAAGCCCTGCGGATATTTCCGCAGGGCTTTTTCTTTGCGTGGAGTCGATATGGCGAAACACGCGATGGCTGGCTTTATTGAGCTTCGCTGGGGGGTCTTTTCAGCGACAGACACGGATGCGGCGAGGGACATAACCATAGCCGTCCCACACATCCTCCCGCTCTACCCAGCAACGGGGGCGATACCTCGGCGGGGGCGGCAGATCGTCCTCCACCACATAAGCGGGGCCCGGGCCATAATGATAATAGGGACCAGGACCATAATAATACGGCCGGGCCGCCCCGGCCGCCAATGCGCCCAGCGCCAGACCGCCAACAACCCCCGCCGCAACAGCGCCTGCGCCAGGCCCCCTACGACGATATTGAGCGGACGCCTCATTGGCCGTTAACGCCAGAAGCACGCCTGCAATGGTCGCCACAGCCAATCCACACCGCAAGGATCTTGTCGAAAGCGTCAAAGCCATGAGCAACTCTCCTATTCTGACAGCCACAGGCGCAGCGGCGCCCTGCACGCAACCTAGCTTACGAATGGTAGCCAAAAATTGAACCCTATGGGGCGGAAAAAGGACGACCGCCCTGCCTGAGCGGCCATAATTTCAGCTAAGCTCAAGTTTTTTGTACACTTTTTTTTGCAAGCCTATTGAGCGATAACCGAAACACATGTATCTAGAGCTTATGCATATTACGCAAGGTCACCTGCAACGTTACCTTCGCCTCCGCGCCTTTTAAAAGTTAAGCTCAAGCTCAACTGCGCGTCATAGCGGCGAATATGGAAAGAGCAACGTCAATGGACACGAAAACGCAGAAAGCCCCGTCACAGGATGCAGACCAGACGGCAAGAGCCGCTGGCAAGCGCATTGAAACGCGGGTCTTGCTGGTTGAGGATAGCGAATCCGTTCGCCTGATGATTGGCGACTATCTGCGCAGCAATTCCATGCAGGTGGACAATGCTTGGTCTGTGGCCGCCGCCCGCAGATCTCTTGACCTGTTCAAGCCAGACATCGTTTTGCTGGATTTGAGCCTGGAGGATGGCGAGTCCTTCGATTTGCTCACCTCCATCTCCAGGGCCCAGATCCCCTGCATCGTGGTCTCCGCCCGCGAGTCGGCTCTGGACCGCGTGCTTTCTCTGGAACTCGGCGCTCAAGACTACATCGTGAAGCCCGTGGAGCTTCGCGAACTCCTGCTGCGCATTCGAATCGCCTTGAAGGGCACCAGTCGGCGGGGCTCTCAAGGCTCCATGAATTCTCTTGTCTTCGGCGATCTGGAAGTGGATCAGGTCGAGCGCGAGATGATCTCCGACAAAAAGGTTCGTGTTCCCCTGACCAGTTCAGAATTCATCGTTCTGCGGTTGCTGATCGCTAATAACGGGAAGTTTGTGGAGCGGACGGAAATGGCTCGCGTCATCGGGCGCTCGCGCATGAGCGACCAGAGCCGGGCGCTTGACGTTCTTGTCAGCCGCCTGCGTTCGAAGATCAAGTAGACTGGCTCAACTGTTACGATTAAAAACGTCCGGGGTCTGGGTTACGCAATCTACTAGGTCGCTTCATGATGCGGCGAGGGCGGCCATCTCTTCACAAGCCCTCGCCGTTTCGTCCAGCAATTCCCGCGTCAAACTTTGCCAATCGGGGGGCAGATCATCCACGAGTCGGGCTGCCATAGCTTCACCTTGTTTGGCTCCATATTGGGCAAGAACGCCCTTGAGCCAATGGGCCTGCTTGCGCACCTGAGGCTCATCGCAATTGGCGATGGCCGCCTCAAGGGCTACGACCGCCTTGTCGCAATCCTTTATGAACTGTTCCTTCAGGGGCGCGAATTGTTCGGCTCCCAGCAAGGAAATGATGTTTTTCAGGTAAGCGTGGTCCAGATGAGACATTTTTCTTCATATCCTCAGATGCTTGGTGAAAATAACCTGATACAGTTGTGTTCAAAAGGCAACAAGGGTAAAAGAAGAGGCCTCGTCCATTTCGTCCGAGGATCGTTTCCGAGTGCACTTCATTGCCTTTCCAGACAAGCCTATTTGCCAGCAGGCGTCCAGACCCCAGGCCCAGCCTGGAGGCAATTGTCGCTCCTCAGAGGACTGAAGATGAGGGATCGCCCATGAAAAGGCTGATCTCCAACAAAAATATTGGTGCAAGTCTGAACCGGGTTCCGTTTTACACGATCTTCATCGCTTGCATGACGTCTCTTTTCATAAATTGGTTCGTCGTTCTGGAAATGAGCGCCCGAATAGAAAAGAAAGTCACCGAAGACGCTTACCGCGAACTTCATCAGACAAGCACTCTGTTCGCAGACCAAATCTCAAACACGATCAATTCGATCGACGCCACGCTACGCATGGCGGGGCATCTTCTGTCTGAAGAATCCACGCATCTCAACACATTGATCGCAAAAAACATCATCTCGCTTGAACCGCTCGTCCTTTTGACTTTCATAGACAAAGAGGGACGCGCCATTGAGACGAATATGGGGATGGATCCTAACAGGACCTACCTGGGGGAGAGAGAAAGCGTAAGGGTGCACCTTGATGGTCAGGCAGAGGGGCTTTTCATTGGTAAACCGCTGATCGGACGCTTTTCACAAACCTGGGTGTTCCACCTTTCCCGCAAGGTCCTTAACCCCGACGGGACCCTGCATGGCGTCTTGGTGGCCTCTGTAAATCCTTATTATTTCGCCTGTTTTTGGGATGAATTACTCAAGGGCGACCATATGGCCGCGCTT
>CAMDOY010000123.1 GCA_945903655.1 Rhizobium sp. Q54
GCCTGGAGCGATTTTGCGGCGCTGGGCGTCTTCCCCATGCTCGAAGACCTCCATTTCATCGGTCGCGCCATCACCCCGCCACGCATGAAAAAACGCTACGACGCCTTTTTCTTCGCCATCGACGCCAGCGCCATCGCAGCGAAGGTGGAGGGGGTTGTGGGTGAGACAAGCGAGCTCGTGGAGCTGGTCTGGGTCACCCTGGAGGAGGCGCAGAGTCTCGGCATGCCCTTGATCACACAGATTATTCTCAAAGAGCTGGACCGCCGCCTGCGCGCTGGCATGAGCCGCTTTCTCCCCGTCCCCACCTATCGGGCGGGACGCAAGGGCTGGCTCAGGCTCGAAGTCTGATCATCTTGACTTACGCCGCCCCATCCGTATGGTGCGGCCAATCCAGCCAGAGTGGGTTAGCTCTGGCTATCGCTGTTTCAGGACTCTGCTTCATCTGCGCCCCACCCCGGGGCCCATTCGGGACGACGACCATGGCCAAGGCCGCCAATATCAAGATCAAGCTGCTCTCGACCGCCGACACCGGCTACTTCTACGTGACGTCCAAGAACGCACGCACCAAGACCGAAAAGTTTGCGATGATGAAATACGATCCCGTCGCCAAGAAGCATGTCGAGTTCAAGGAAACCAAGATCAAGTAAGATTGATCCAGATCCTGACGCGAAAAAGGCGCTCCTTCCGGGGCGCCTTTTTTCTTTGCAGATCAAAATGCTGAATTAGGTGGCCGGTCGACAGAGGCGTTTCGAGGAGGCCACTCCAACCTCTGCCGACCAGCCAACCCCACGGACCCAGGAGATGCGGCGGACCTGAGCACTCCGCAGGGTATTCGAAGGTTGCGCGCGATCCCTAGAGAACCGCGCCTGACAGAAGCTATAGGCTCGGCGCCGAATTGCAATCGGCTAGAGGCCCCCTGGGGCAGTAATGCACTATTTACCTAAATGCTTGGGGTTAATGCGGCCCGTTCAGCGGTCGCCGATATAGGTTTTCACCGTTTCCAGGAACTTCACCACCGAAATCGGCTTCGACAGATAGGCCTCGCAGCCTCCAGCGCGCATCTTCTCCTCATCGCCCTTCATGGCGAAGGCGGTGATGGCGATCACGGGAATATGCTTGAGTTCCTCATCGTTCTTGATCCATTGGGTCACCTGCAGGCCCGAAACCTCCGGCAACTGGATGTCCATGAGGATCAGGTCGGGCCGGTGCAGGCGCGCCAGATCAATGGCTTCCATCCCGTTGCGGGTCTGCACGGTCGCATAACCATGGGCTTCCAGAAGATCATTGAAGAGCTTCATGTTGAGCTCATTGTCTTCCACGATTAGAACAGTCTTGGTCATACGGAATCCAATCGGCGCGCGGACCCTGCGGGCCCCTCTCCATAGGCTGTCTATCAGACCTTCCTTGACGAAAAGAGAATCCAGGAGGTTCCCTTCATGCGATCCAGCCGCGACGACCAGGCCAGGGAATGGGCCCAGACCCTCGCCATCGAGGCGCTGGGGTTTCTGGCGTCGGATATGGAGCGCCTGGAGCCCTTTTTGAGCCTCACCGGCATTGATCCCTCGAATTTGCGTCGCGTCGCCGCTCAGCCCTCGTTTCTGGTCGCGGTGCTTGACCATCTGGCGAGCGACGAGAGCCTGCTGCTGGCCTTCGTCGCCAATGAAGGCCGCAATCCCACAGATATCGAGAAGGGGCGACGCATTCTGGCCGGCCCCGAGCCGGATTGGGGCGCGTGACCCCCGCCCTCCCGGCCCTCTGCCGGGATTGCCTGGCCCCTGCCGCCAGCGGCCAGCGCCGCTGCAAAGCCTGCGGCTCCCCCCGCATCCTCGACCATGGGGAGCTGCACAGTCTCCACCTCGCCCATATCGATTGCGACGCCTTCTACGCCGCCGTGGAGAAGCGCGACGACCCCAGCCTGCGCGACAAGCCCGTGATCATCGGCGGCGGCAGGCGCGGCGTGGTCTCCACCTGCTGCTACATCGCCCGAATCAATGGCGTGCGCTCCGCCATGCCCATGTTCAAGGCCCTGAGCCTGTGCCCCGACGCCGTGATCATCCGGCCCAACATGACAAAATATGGGGATGTCGGGCGGCAGGTGCGCGCCATGATGCATGACCTGACGCCCCTCGTGGAGCCCCTGTCCATCGACGAGGCCTTCCTCGACCTCTCCGGCACGGATCGCCTGCATGGCGCCTCCCCCGCCGTGACGCTGGCGCGGTTCGCAAGGCGTATCGAGACGGAGGTGGGGATCTCGGTTTCGGTGGGGCTGAGCCATTGCAAATTTCTGGCGAAGATGGCCTCCGACCTCGACAAGCCCCGTGGCTTCGCGGTGATTGGCCGCGCGCAGACCATGGAGATCCTGGAGCCGAAATCCGTAGGCGCCATCTGGGGCGTGGGCAAGGTGGCGGAGGAGCGCCTGCGTCAGGATGGCTTCCACACCATCGGCGACCTGCAAAGGGCCGAGCAGACCGACCTCTTCCGGCGCTATGGGGCGGAGGGCGGGCGTCTGTGGCGCCTCGCGCGCGGCCTAGACGACCGCGTGGTGGAGCCCGAACGCGAGGCCAAGAGCGCCTCCGCCGAAACCACCTTCGATGACGATGTCAGCGACCCCGAAATCCTCGCCCGCACGCTCTTCCTGCTCGCCGAGAAGGTCTCCGCCCGCCTGAAAAAGGGCGAGATCGCCGGAAGCACAGTCACCTTGAAGCTCAAGACCCCCGATTTCCGTCTGCGCACCCGCGCCCGAGCCCTGCCCCAGCCCACGCAACTGGCGGGCCGCATCTTCGAGGCCGCGCGCGAACTGCTGAACAAGGAGGCCAAGGGCGAGCGCTTTCGCCTGATCGGGGTCGGCATGAGCGATCTATGCGAGGCGGCGGACGCCGATCATGGGGACCTCGTCGATACAAGGGCGGCCCGCGACAAGGCCACGGAGGCCGCCGTTGATGCGCTGCGCGCGAAATTTGGCGGCGCGGCGGTGGTGAAGGGCATCGCCTTCGGCCCGCCGCGCAAGCCGCGCTGAACGCCCGCCTACTTGGTGCAGGCGTTTTGTGGCAGGACCTCGAACTTGCTCAACTTCCCGTCGAGCGAATAACTGCCGTAGTTGATCTTGAGGGCGCCGGAGACGCCATTCTCGTAGAGATCGAAGGCGAGGATGTAATTGGGCTCCCCGTCCTGCTTGGCGCCATCGAAATAGCTGATGGTGACGGGCCAGCGACGCACGCCCTTGAGCCCCTCAGCCGAGGCCGCCAGGGGATCGGTGGAGGGAGCCGAAGCTTCGCGGCCAATAACGCTCATAGTGTCGAACAGCTTCACGCCGCCGTCCGAGCCATCGAAGATCCTGACCTCATCGGTTTTGCCGCCGCGCTGGGCGACCTCGACGATGCGCACCATCTGGGCGGTGGGGAAAAGCGGCGAAGGCTCGAAGTCGGCCTTGGTGCGCGTGGGCTTCGTCAAGGCGACGGACAGGCCGCCGTCGGCGGATTTGCTGGCCTTGCCGTCCACGCTTTCCATCAGCTTGCCATCGACATAGCTGTCGGTCTTGAAACGGAACCCGGAGCCATCGCCCTCCTCGAAGGTGGTGGAGCGCATATCCGAGGTGCGGCCCCCGCCCTCGTCCGACTGGATCTCGGTGATCTGGCGGAAATTCGTCACATAGCCCTCGCAAGCGGAGCCGCTGAATTCATAGACGATGCGCCCCTTGGCCGCCGATGGCGCCGAGGCGCCCGTGGCCTTGGCCAGGGTGAGGTCATAAACCGCCCGATGCGCGATGAAAGGCACGGCGGGCGAGGCGGCCAGAGCCGGAAGGGAACCGCAGAGGGCCACGAGGCCTATGGCGAGAGAGGGCTTGATCCAAAGTGAGAGGCGAGAAGACACTTTGCTATGGCTTATCATGAAGGCTCGGCTCCGGTTGCAGGCGCGAAGAGGGACTCTATGCGCGCTCCCCATGGCGAAAATACGATTTGGCGAAAAGCCCGCAAGACCCCAAAATCACCTTCCGCATTGTCCAGCAGGAGCGCGCTCATGTCCAGTCAAGGCAAAGTCATCGAAGCGCGACTGAAGGCGCTGGGCATAGACCTGCCCGCCGCTGTGGCGCCCATCGCCAATTACGTGCCCTTCGTGCGCACGGGATCGCTGCTCATCGTCTCCGGCCAATTGCCCCTGGAGGATGGCAAGCTGACCGACCGCTACAAGGGCAAACTGGGCAAGGACGTGTTCAACGAAGCCGGCCAGCAGGCGGCGCGGCTGGCGGCGATCAATGTGCTGGCGCAGGCGCAGGTGGCGCTGGGCGATCTCGACCGGGTGCGCCGCGTGATCCGCCTGGGGGGCTTCATCAACGCCACGCCCGGTTTCATCGCGCTGGCGGCGGTCATGAATGGCGCCTCGGACCTGATGGTGCAGGTCTTCGGCGATCACGGGCGCCATGCGCGCACGACGGTGGGCGTCGCTGAACTTCCCATGGACGCCTCGGTGGAGGTGGAAGCCATGTTCGAATTCGAATGAGGAACGCCCCCGGCTGGCTCACCGCGCGCCCCATCGCCCATCGCGGCCTGCATGATTGCGGACGCGGCGCCATCATCGAAAATAGCCCCTCCGCCGCAAAAGCCGCCATGGCCAGCGGCTACGCCATCGAATGCGACGTGCAGATGTCCGGCGATGGCGAGGCCATGGTCTTCCATGACTTCACGCTGGAGCGCCTGTGTGCGCAACAGGGCCGCATGGACGCCTTCACCGCCCAACACCTTTGCGGCTTGAGCCTGCGCGGCGGCGCCGATGCAATAGTCACCCTGCCCGCCTTCCTGACCCTCCTTGGCGGCGCCACGCCACTGGTGTGTGAAATCAAGAGCCGCTTCGACGGCGACCTGCGATTGGCGGAGCGCGTGGCCGCCTGCGCGGCGGCCTATGGTGGACCCCTGTGCATCGAGAGTTTTGATCCGCAGGTGATGGCCCATCTGCGCGCCCATGGCGCGGCCCTGGGAATCGCGCATGTGCCTCTCGGCATGGTGGCGCAGGCTGACTATGAAGGCGAAGATTGCGAATGGTCGCATCTCGACGCCGCCCAAAAACGCGCGCTGGCGCAATTCCTCCACTTCGAGCAGACGCGCCCGGACTTCCTCTCCTACGGCCTGCGCGACCTGCCCCATGCCGTGCCCCATCTGTGCCGCGTGGGCATGGGCATGCCCGTCACCATCTGGACGGTGCGCACGCAGGAGCAGCGCGCCATGGCGCTGCGCCATGGGGATCAGATCGTGTTCGAAGGCGACTTTGACCACGCGCCAATGGTTGATTAATGCGCCCGCCGACGACAACTAAATGTAACAAACACGAACGGAGAAACTTATTCGCGATAAAATAAGTGGATCGCGAATATAAATTACACAAAAATTGAAAAAAAAGTTTAGTGTAACGTCAAAAGAAACATAAACTGATTTAAATCAATTTATTACGTAAGGTAACACATATTCCAAAAACCGCAATTCACCGTTACAATATTGCGTCAGACCTCATCATGCAACTCAAGCATGATCGTCAAAACGCCCGGTGAACCGGTCATTTTCGGAGGTCTGGTCCATGCTGAAGAATGCAAACCGCCTGAACAAAACCTGCGATGTCGCCGACACGGATGTTACACAAGAGACATTCATCGTTCAGTTTGATCTGGGGACCGACCCCGCGACAGTAACCGAAAATCTCGAGACCATCGGCGCCCGGGCGATCAGCACGATCACCCAGCCCATGCCCGATGAGGGGCGCGGGGCGCTGGTTCTGGTGGAGATGGCTGACCCTCAGCCATCCCAACAGGCCATCGAGACCCTCTCCAAGATGCCTGGCGTGACTTTCGCGGAACTGAACGCGACAGCGTCCATTCTTGACGCCGCGCCCTCGCATCAGGACGCCGCCTTGCCTACGCCAACTGAAACGCAAACCGATGCGCCCGCAGATGGAGACGCCATCGCCAGCATCGCCGCCATCAGCAATGACGCCAGCTACGCCAATGGCGGGTTGTGGAACATGTATGGCGACAAGACCGCCATCACCAACCCATTCGGCGGTCAGGCGGGCGAGGCCTGGGCGGCGGGCTATACGGGCTCGATGAAAACTGTCGTGGGCGTCATCGACAGCGGCGTCGACTACACCCACCCCGATCTCTATCTCAACATCTGGCTGAACCAGGGCGAAATCTCCTCCGCACTAAAGACCTCCTTGAAGGATACGGATGGCGACAGCCTCATCACATTCCGCGACCTGAACAACGCCGCGAACAAGGCCTGGGTCACAGACATCAACAAAAATGGCTATGTCGATGCTGGCGACCTGCTGAAGGACGCGCGCTGGGCGGATGGCGCAGATCAAGACAACAACGGCTTCAAGGACGATCTGATCGGCTGGGATTTCGCGAACAACGACAATGATCCCTTCGATGATAACGGCCACGGCACCCATGTGTCCGGAACCATCGGCGCCATGGGCGGAAATGGCGTCGGCGTCGTCGGCGTCGATTGGAACGTGCAACTTGTCGCGATGAAAACCCTGGGCGCGAATGGATCGGGACTGACTTCCAATGGAATCCAAGCGGTCAACTATTTCACGATGGAGTCGAAACTGGCGACGAGCAGCGAAAACTTTGTCGCGACGAACAATTCATGGACCGGTGGCGGCTTCTCGCAAGCTCTGAGCGATGCGGTAACGCTGGCCGCGAAGAACGACATCCTGTTCATCGCCGCCGCCGGAAACTCCGGCGTCAACACGGATGTCTATGCCAACTACCCCTCCAACCTCTCCACCGCCACAACTGCGGGATATGACGCCGTCATCTCCGTGGCGTCCTTGACTGACGCGGGCGGACTTTCCTCCTTTTCCAACTATGGCGCGAAGACCGTCGATCTGGCGGCGCCCGGGTCCTCCATCTATTCGACCCTGCCGGGCGGCGGTTACGGAACCCTCAGCGGCACCTCGATGGCGACGCCGCTCGTCACTGGCGCCGCAGCGCTTTACGCATCGGCGCATCCAGATGCGACGGCGGCGGAAATCAAGGCAGCTATTCTCGCGACGACAAATGCGACAACATCCCTGACGGGCAAGACGGTCACCGGCGGGCGCCTCGATATCGGCAATCTCCTCGAATTCGGAACCACATCGAGCGAGATCATCGGCGGCCTCAACACGGACAAGGTTCTTGTCGCCGCTGCGCCGCGGCAATCTGCAATCGATTTTGCGGGCGACCAGGACTGGTTCAGGGTCAATATGGTCGGTGGCTATCGCTATGATTTCGCCATGGACGCCGCCGCTGGATCTAACCTTGATCCATCGCTTTGTCTGCGCAACGCGGCAGGGACCCAGCTCGCCTTCAACGACGACGCTGTGGGCAAGAATTCGCGCCTGTCCTTCACCACCATGACCGATGGAACCTTTTTCATCAGCGCACAAGCCTACAAGGCCTATGTGGGCGGCTACAAGCTTTCCATGACGGCGACGCAAGTGCCCTTCAATCTGGTTGGCGGGTCGGGGAACGACGTCCTGACCGGCGGCGCTTTGAATGACACATTGACCGGCCTTGATGGTCGCGACACGCTCGATGGCGGCCTTGGCGCCGACACCATGATCGGCGGCGTTGGGGACGATGTCTATTATGTCGACAATGTCGGCGACAGGATTGTGGAGCTCAGAGCCCAAGGCGTCGACACCGTCTACGCATCCGTCAGCTATACGCTGAGTGATTATGTCGAAAAACTCAATCTGGCCGCTTATGCGAACATCAACGGAAAAGGGGGCATTGACAACAATGTCATCACCGCCAGTTACGGCAAGAACATCATCGATGGCGGCCTTGGCGCCGACACCATGGCGGGCGGCGCCGACGATGACACCTATTATGTCGATAATGTGGGCGATATCGTCACCGAATCCCGCTTTGCTGGCGATGACGCCGTCTTCTCCTCCATCAGCTACAGGCTGACCAGCAATGTCGAGACCCTGACGCTGACCGGATCTGCGAACATCAATGGGACCGGCAACGATCTCTTCAACAAAATTTATGGAAACGCGGGCAATAATATCCTCGACGGCGGCGCGGCCTGCGACACCATGTATGGCGGCGCAGGCGATGACACCTATATCTTCGACAACAACTGCGATTACGCCATCGAATCCGCCAATCAGGGAACGGACACCGTCCTGACCCCAGAATCCTTTTTCTGGCAGGCGAACATCGAGATCCTGACCCTGACAGGCAGCGGTAACGCCGGAGGCTTCGGCGATGGCGCCAATAATGTCATGAACGGCAACAGCGGCGCCAATACGCTCTGGGGCTATGGTGGCAATGACAGCCTGTCAGGCGGCGCGGGAACGGATTACCTCGCGGGCGGGGACGGCAATGACCGCTTGAATGGCGGCCTTGATAATGACCTCCTCAACGGGGGTGGCGGCGCCGACATCTTCATCTTCAACAGCGCGCTTGGCCCCACCAATACCGACGCCATCACGGATTTCAGCGTGGTCGATGACACAATCTGGCTTGACCGTGCGATCTTCAGCGCCATCGCCAACACAGGCGCGCTGACCCCTGGCGCCTTCAACATGGGCGCGGCGGCGAGCGAAGCTGATGATCGCATCATCTTCAACAGCCTCACGGGCGGCTTGTTTTATGATGCCGATGGCAATGGCGCGCGTGCGGCTATCCAGTTTGCGACCATGAGCAACATGGTCGGAAAATTGTCCGCCGCCGACTTCGTGATGATCTGATTGCAGACTGCAAAACGCCAAGAAACAAGGGCCTCCGCTTTACACAAGCGGGGGCCCTCACTGTTCGCCAGATAGGGTCAGGCCGAAACAGGCCGCTTGATCTCCGGCCCCGAACGCAGAGGTTCATCGCCTCTATAGGCGGCGTCAATCGTCAGTTCACCGCCCGACACGCGCGAGACGCACACGCAGATCTTCTTGTTTTCCGCATGCTGCGCCTTGCTGAAGAAGACGTCGCGATGGTCGATGGTTCCGGTGTGGGACACGATGTCCACCACGCAGAGCCCGCATTCGCCGCGCCTGCAATCGGCCACCACGCCCACGCCCGCCGCTTCCAGCGCCGCCAGCATGGACTGGCCAGGCTCCACCTCCACGCTCACGCCAAGGCGCGGCGCATGGACCGTGAAACGCTCGGAGGCGAAGCGTCCGCTGGAGCCGAAGGTCTCGTAGACAAAGCATTCCGGTTTGCGCCCGCTGGCCTGCCAGAGACCGCGCGCTCCTTCGAGCAGGGCGATGGGTCCGCAGACATAGGCCTCGCCCAGTGGGTCAAGCTTGGCGAATTCCGCAGCCAGATCCATGCGGCGGCCTTCATCCCCTGCGAAGACCTCGAGCCGCT
>CAMDOY010000124.1 GCA_945903655.1 Rhizobium sp. Q54
ACAAGTTCGGCGAAACCGCCGGGCCGCTTGATGCCCATCATGCCCTGCGGACCCGCATAGCCCGCGCCATCCTCGGCGCAGGGCTCCAGCGGCATGCCGCCAGCGGAGGCGACGTGATCGCCCACCTTGAAGCGGGTGACGCCCTCGCCCACGGCGTCCACCACGCCCGCGCAATCCACGCCCAGAATCAGCGGCAGCACGGGATGGCGATGGGCCTCGGCGCCCGCGCGGACAGATACGTCCAGCACCCGGTTGACCGTCGCCGCATGGACGCGAATGCGGATCTCGCCAAAGCGCGGCTGCGGATCGGGGATGGTCTCGTAGCGCAGGACATCCGGCGGCCCGAATTCATGGAGAACAACGGCCTTCATGAGCGCGGCTCGCCCTTGTGATCGATCCCCATGAGCTTGAGGCTGGCGCGCCCCAGAACGCCAAAGGGATTGGCGAGGGTCTCTGCGATTTCGAAGTGGTTGTAGCCGCGCGCCACAATCAGTTTCACTTTCTTGCCAGCTTTTTCAACGGCTTGTGCGAATTCTCTGCTCTGTCGCTGGAACTCCGGCGACTCGCAATCCCCATAGGCCACCATGATGGGGCAATGCAGCCGGTCGATATGGCGGATCGAGGAGAGCTGCTCCACCATATCATCAGTGAAGTTCACATATTTGCTCCGCGCCGAGAGACGCACCGGCGCCAGTTCATACATGCCGCTGCAAACCAGCCCGCCCCTAAGGATGGTGTTGGGCACGCCGTACTGCCCCTCCCAATCGGTCGTCAGGATATTGCCGGTGAGATGGGCGCCCGACGAATGGCCGAACACATAGATGCGCTCGGGGTCGGCGTCGAAGGACGCGGCGTTGCGCCACACCCAGGCCACGGCACGGCGCACCTGGTCGATCATGGGGAAGAGCGAGCCGCCCGCTTCATCCACATTATTGAAATCCAGCGCGATGTAATTCACCCCCGCCGCATGGAACAACTCGGCGGGCGCATGGCAGCGCGACGACGATCCGGAGCGCCAGGCGCCGCCGTGGACATAGATCATGACGGGCGCGCCGGGCTGCTTGGCCTTGAACAGGTCCAGCTTCTCGATCTCGGTGGGGCCATAGGAGAGGCGGATCATGCCGCCCAGCCGCTCGCGGGCGCCTGCGCTGTTCACATCGGTGCGGGCATGGACAATGGCCTGATTGGGGGCCCAATTGGACTGATCATAGCAACGGTCGAGCTCGACCTGATCGTAATCCATGAAAACGAGGGGTCCCTTGACCCGCTCAACCTGTCCGCCCTGCCCGCTCATACGACCTCCCAAATCTCTGTTCGCACAATGGCGCCGCAGCGGGCGCGCTTGCAAGTGGGCTATCGCCCCTTATTCCTCGCCCATCAGCGCGTAGACCTCGTCGCCGCGCACCTCGACCGGATAGGTCTTCAAATCGATGCTGCAGGGCGCGAGCACGGCCTTGCCGGTGCGCACGTCGAAACCGCCAAAATGCATGGAGCACTCGATCAGCTCCCCATCGAGCTGGCCTTCGGAGAGGCTGGACAGGCCATGGGTGCAGCAATCGTCGGTGGCGTAAAAGGATCCCTCGACATTATAGACCGCCAGAGCCGGGCCATCCGCCCGGTCCACGCGCTTGACGGAGCCGGGCTCCAGGTCAGAAACCCTACACAAAAGCAGTGATTTTTCGGCGGACATACGGACCTCCGGTCAGGAATGGCTGCGCCAAGGGCGCGGGTTGGTCCCCTTATGCCAAACCCGGAGCGAATTGACACTCCCGAGTGGCAAAACTATTCATGACCCCACGCTCATCCCAGCTTTCGAGGTTTCGCCCATGCCCGGCAATGGCTCCTACGTGATCGACGACCGAGAGAAGGGCATCTTCCTTCTCGACCGTTCCGTGCATGTCTCCGAGGAGATCCTGCGCGAGGAAATGCGCAAGATCTTCGGCAAATGCTGGATCTATGTGGGCCACGCCTCCGAGGTGAAGAAGCCCGGCGACTTCGTGACCCGCAAGGTGGCCGGTCGCCCCGTCATCTTCGTGCGCGACCAGAAGGGCCAGGTGCGCTGCCTCTTCAACACCTGCCGCCATCGCGGCTCCATCGTTTCCGCCGAGCGCTGCGGCAACGCCCGCCGGTTCATGTGCGTCTATCATGGCTGGAGCTATGGCAATGACGGGTCGCTGGCCCGCGTGCCCAGCGAGGAGGCCTATACGGATGCCTTCGACAAGGCCGATCTGGGCCTGAAGACCCCCGCCCATTTCGAAAGCTACAAGGATTTCTGGTTCATGAACCTGGATCCGGACGCCCCTCCTTTGGGCGACTACCTCGGCAGGACCCGCGATTACATCGACCTGGTGGTCGAACAGTCCCCCTCCGGCCAGATGGAAGTGCTGCCCGGCACCCAGGAATATGACGTCGCCGCCAACTGGAAGCTGATGGTCGAGAACAGCGTGGACGACTACCACCTGCCGACCACCCACTCGACCTGGTTGAACTTCATGCGCAACTCGGGCGTGGTGATGGAGCCCCCCAAGGGCGCGGGCATGGTGCTGCCCACCAAGGGCCTCGCCATCGATCTGGGCAACGGCCATTTCACCACGGACAATGTGAATTTCCGCGGCCGTCCCGTCGCGGCCTGGATCCCGCTCTATGGCGAGGAGGCCAAGCCCGAGATGGCGGCCATCCGCGCCGAACTCGTGGAGCGTCTGGGCGCCGACCGCGCCAAGCGCGTGGCCGACACCAACCGCAACCTCGTGATCTTCCCCAATCTCGTCATCAACGATGGGTCCTCGGTGACGATCCGTACTTTCTTCCCCAACGGGGTCGACAAGATGCATGTCACGGCCTGGGCGCTCGGCCCGGTCGAGGAGAGTGAATCGGCCCGCGCGCGTCGCCTCGACGCCTTCCTCACCTTCTACGGCCCCGGCGGCTTCGCCACGCCCGACGATGTGGAGGCGCTGGAGATGGTGCAGAAGGGCCTCGCCAACTGGCAGGATGACCGCTGGTCGGAAATGTCGCGCGGCATGGGCCATGAAGACGGCGAACAGCTCAACAGCGACGAATTCCACCTGCGTCTCTTCTGGCGCAAATGGAACGCCATGATGGGAGAGCAGGCATGAGCGCCGTGACTCGCGCCGAGGTGGAGGATTTCCTCTATATGGAGGCCGATCTTCTCGACAACTGGAAGCTGGCGGAGTGGGAGGCCCTGCTCACCGACGACGCCGGCTATTACATCCCCGCGAACGACGACCCGACGGGCGACCATCGCAAGTCCCTCTTCATCATCGCCGACGACCGCGAGCGCATCCACCAGCGCATCATCCGCGTGATGGACCCCAACTGCCATGCGGAGGCGCCGAAGTCCCACCTGTCGCGCATCGTGGGCAATGTGCGGATCCTCTCGCAGGATGGCGACACCATCACCGTCGCCGCCACCTTCGTCTGCCACCGCTATCGCCGCTACGAGCGCATGGGCGAATATGTGGGCTCGACGCGCCATATCCTGAAGCGCGAGGGGGATTCGTTCCGCATCAAGGAACGGCGGGTGTTCCTGAAGTCCCATGAGCTGGGGTCGCTGGGGTCGGTGAGTTTTATGTTGTGAGGCTAGGGCTTGCGGCCATGCTCCCGCTGAGGGGGCTGGCTGCAGGCAGATTTTTTGACTAAGGCTCAAATTTTAAGTAAGATACGGAAGTTAATTTTCGCGCTTGGGAGTTCTGGCGATGGCTCGCGTCTCTGCATCAGAGGTTCAGAAGAACTTCGGCGAGTGGCATGACAAGGCCTATGAGCAGCCCGTGGAAATCACGCGCTATGGTCGGACAACAGCTTTCCTTGTTTCCGCAACCATGTATCGCGATATGATGGCCTCCTACCGAAAAGCCATTCCGGTCACGGCTCTGGACGACCATGAGCTCCAATTGATCCGCAACGCGGTCGTCGAAACGGATAGGCCTTACAACCTGAGCGATCTTCCCGACGACGAGGGCTCGTCTGCGGTAAAACCCCTCTGATCGCTCCATGCGGATCCCGGAGAAGCCGCCGGTCGGCCATCTGATCGCTTATGAATATCTCTGGCTGTCGCAAGCGGGAGCACGCGACGATGGCGCCCGGGCCTATCCAACAGCCGTGGTCATGGCGCGGGAAGACGCAGGTCCGGTATCCATTGCCTATGTGCTGGCGATCTCGCACAGCCCGCCCCGTGAGGGAGACCGCGCGCTCCCGGTCCCCCCAAGGTTGAAGCGTCATCTTGGACTCGATAGCGAGCCTTCATGGATCTATACGGACCAACTCAACGTGTTCGGCTGGCCCGGGCCAGACCTTCGCCCGGCGGATCATCTTTCGACGTTACCAGCCGCGCGTGACGCTTGCGTCATCGGCGCATTGCCGACTGACTGGTTCAAGCTGGTCAAACTGCATCTCGAAGAGAGCCTGAAGCTCGGGCTAGTGAAATTGACGTCGCGAACTTCCTGAGATGGGCGAATTCCCCTCGGTCCCAACACCTCACTCCAAAACGTCATCCCCCCGTCACATCGGGTTTCTAGGTCTGGCCACGAAAGCTGAAGGTAGCGACTTGCGCTCGCCTTCGGCATGGAGGCTGGATCGATGTGGTTGTCTGATTTCAGGGTCGTGCTTGCCGACCAGGTGCTCGATCGTGGCTCGCTGCGGATCGTCGGCGAACGGATTGTAGACATCGTCGATCATCCCGTGGCGAACGCCGCGATGATTGGCGGCGGGTTGATCCTGTTGCCGGGCTTCGTCGACATGCACGGCGACATGATCGAGCGCGAGGTGGAGCCGCGCCCCAATGTGCGGATGCCCATGGAGCTGGGGCTGCGCGATCTCGACCGCCGCCTCGCGGTGTCAGGCGTGACGACGGCCTATGCGGCCCTTTCCTTCAATCCGGCTTCGGCCTATGGGCATATCCGGAGTTTTGAGCACACGTCGGAAGTGATCCGCGCGCTGCGTTCGATGAACAAGCAATTGCTGGTGGACCATCGCGTTCACGCCCGGTTCGAGATCACCTTCCCCAAGGCTCTTTCGGTGGTCGAGGAATTGATCGCCGAGGGCAGCCTCGATCTGATCTCGCTCACGGACCATACGCCCGGACAGGGCCAATATCGCGATCTCGAACGGCACATCGAGAAAACCGCCAAGGAGAAGGGCCTTTCGCGCGAGGAGGCCGAAGCCAATGTGGCGCAGCGGATCGCGTCAAAAGCGGTTCCTGCGGAAGTCATGGCGCAGACCCTGCAATCCATCTCCGCCGCCTGCCACCGCCATGGGGTCGTTCTGGCGAGCCATGACGACGACACGCTGGCGAAAGTTGCGCTGATGCACGATCTGGGTGTGGCGATCAGCGAGTTTCCGGTGACGATGGAAGCCATGGCCGACGCCCGCGCGCGCGGCCTCGCAACCGCCATGGGCGCCCCTAATGCGCTGCGCGGCAAGAGCTATTCGGGCAATCTCTCCGCCCGCGACGCCCATGCGGCGGGCCTGCTGGACATTCTGGCCTCGGACTATCACCCTTCCGCCATCCTCCCCGCCGTGCTGGAACTCGCCAAGGCCGACCCGCAGGGGCTTGCGGGCGCAGCGCGGCTGGCGACGCTCAACCCCGCGCGGGCGCTTTCGCTCTCTGATCGTGGCGAAATAGCTCAGGGCAAACGCGCCGATCTGGTGATCGCCGATGATGGCGGCGTCGGCCATGTCAGGGCGACCCTGCGCAATGGCCGGATCATCTATTCGGACGGCTCCGTGTCGCTGCCTGCGGCGGCCTGAAGCCTCAGAGGATCTCGGCCCGGGTCACAAGCTTCTGCCCGGGCGCATCGCCACCAAACCGGTGAAAGCCGGAGAGGCGCGCGAAGCTCTCCTGCCCCGACCGCCCCTTGAAGACCAGATCGCGCCCGATGCTCAGGGCGAAGCGAACGCCCGGCTTGGGGTTGAAGACGGGCCGGACTGGGCCGAGGCCATATTTCAGGAAATGGGAGATATCCCAATGGTGCGGCGCGCCTTGCGCGTCCACCACGAACCAGCAATGGCCCGGCTCCGAATTCTTGCGTCCTTCATGGAAAAACAGGCCGCTGACATAGGCGGCGGGAAAACCGGCGGCCCGCATGGCGGCGACGGCATAGCTGTGCGTATCGACGCAAGTGCCCAGATGGGTGTCGCAGGCAAGGGCCGGCATGGCCTCGACGTCATCGCCCAGCCCCACATCGCGCACGCCATAGGTGAAGCGCTCCTCCACATGATGGACGATTCGCTCGACCCTCTGCGCCGGCGCCAGATCCACAGGCGCAACCTCCGCAATCAACTGCAGGAGGTCCGCCGAGGGGGTCTCATGGGCGCCGCCGGTGGACTGGAAAATCCACTCCGGAAAGGACCCCGCCTCATCCGCGAAGGTGATTTCGACACTCGGGGCCAAGCCTTCAACGCTGATCATGGCCAGAGCGGCCTGGGGGCTGTTCAGGGCCTTGATTTCGCGAAGATCTTCTACGCCGCTGACATCCATCTTCAACACCCGCTGCTCCGGCGTGTCGGGCGGCAGCCCGAAGAGCAGTTCCGTACCTGGCTGAATGGGATTTTCGAGGAAGAGCCTAACTTTGGTCACGCGACTGGTCATCCTAAGCCTCCGGGACAATATCCTCGTCCATTTTCAGTCGTCCATGACAGGATCGTGACAGTTTCGGGGCGCCAGAGCGATTCTCCAGCCAAGGTGCTGGCCGCCGGGATTTGGTGATCGCCCATGAGCCGACTAAACTGCAAACAGGTCCTTTAACCGTCCGAGCCGCCCCATGTCAGATCTCACCCTCAAGCTCGCCTGCTGGGACTATGACCGCACCCGCCCGCTCATCGACGGGCGCGTGAAGCCCGAAGGCGTCAAGCTGGACATCGAGGTGCTGCGGCCACGGCAGATGTTTCCGCGCATGCTGGAGCATCAGGAGTTCGACGCCAGCGAAATCTCGCTCGCCTCCCACGCCAGCCTGATCGGGCGCGGCGGCTCGCCCTTTGTGGCGATACCCGTGATGCTGTCGAAGATCTTCCGCCACTCCTGCTTTTATGTGCGGGTGGGATCGGGCATCGAAAAGCCGGAGGATCTCAGGGGCAAGCGGGTCGGCACGACCCAGTTCAGCGCCACCGCCACCACCTTCATGAAGGGCATGTTGCAGCATGAATATGGCGTGGCCCAGCACGAGATGCACTGGTTCATGGGCGGGCTCGACAAGCCCACCGAGCACCCGCTGATCCCCCTCAACCTGCCCGCCAATGTGAAGCTCGATTTCGTGCCCGATGGGGACACGCTGGAGAAGATGATGGCGGAGGATCGGCTGGACGCCCTGATCTCCATCTACATTCCCCCCAGCTTCCTGAGGGGATCGCCGCGCATCAGGCGGCTGTTTCCCGACTACAAGCAGGCGGAGAAGGACTATTTCCGCAAGACCGGCATTTTCCCGATCATGCATACGCTGGCCCTGCGGGCGGACACTTACAAAGCCCATCCCTGGATCGCCAACAGCCTCTACGACGCCTTCGAGAAGGCCCGCGCGCTGGCGCTGGACGAACTCTACGACACCGACGCCCTACGCCTCGGCCTGCCCTGGCTGCTGGAGCATGTGGAGGAGCTGTGGTCGGTCTTCGGCGATAACTGGTGGAGCTATGGGGTGGAGGCCAACCGGGCGACCCTGACGGCGCTGGGACAATATGTCTTCGAACAGGGCATCTCGCCGCGCGTGGTGACGCCGGAGGACATGTATGTCCCGGAGCTGCCCTGACTTGGCGCTCACCCGCCGCGCGTTCTGCGCTGGCCTTGCGCTGGCGGCGGTTCCCGCACGGGCGCAGGATGCTTCGGACTTCAAGGATTTCCTCGAAACCCTCTGGCCCGCCGCCAAGGCGCGCGGCGTCAGCCGGGCGACTTTCTCAAGCGCTGTGGCTGGCCTGACGCCCGATCCCGCCCTTACGGGGACGGGCGTGAAGCAGGCCGAGTTCGAACGCACCATCAAGGCCTATATCGAGGACGCCGTGACGGCTGGGCGCGTGACGCGGGGGCGCGCGGCGGCGCAGCGCTGGCGTGGGGAGGTGGCCGCCATCGAGAAGCGCTTCGGCGTCCCTTCGGAACTCGTGCTGGCGATCTGGGGCATGGAGACCGACTTCGGCCGCGTCCATGGCGATAAGGACGTGGTGCGCTCCATCGCCACCCTCGCCTTCGCGCGGCGCGGCAACGCCATCTTCGCGGAAGAATTCGTGGCGGCGCTGGTGATGCTCGAAGAGGGGCTTGTGACGCGAGGACGTTTCAAGGGCTCCTGGGCGGGCGCCATGGGCCATCCCCAATTCATGCCCTCAAGCTATCTGCGCTATGCGGTGGCCTATGCGGGGAGTGGACCAGCGGATATCTGGGGCTCGATCCCCGACGCACTCGCCTCGATCGGCAATTTTCTTGGCAAGCAGGGCTGGACGCGCGCCCTGCCCTGGGGTTGTGAAGCGAGGGTCCCGGCGAGCTTCGATTGGAACTCTCTGAAAGGCCCAGTTCGCGGCTTCACGGGCAAGGGCGTTGCGCCCCTCTCGCCCCTGCCCCCTTCGGCGGAAGCTACCCTCTTCCTGCCTGCGGGCGCGGGCGGTCCGGCCTTTCTGCTCACCGCCAATTACTGGCTGATCAAACAATATAACAACTCGGATTCCTACGCCCTCTCGGTGGCCCTGCTAGGGGATCGGATCGCGGGGCGTGCGGGGATCAGCGCTCGCTGGCCCGCCGATTTTCGCCTGCTGTCGAGGACGGATCGTATCCGCCTGCAGGAATTGCTCACTGAGCGCGGCTTCTATGATGGCAAGATCGACGGGCGCTTCGGGCCAGCGTCGCGTGACGCGATCCATCGCTTCCAGCGCGCAATGGGCCTGCGCCCGGCGGATGGCTATCCCTCCCCCGCCGTGCTGGAGCGCCTTGGCCGCAAGCCCTGATCAGGGCTTGGCCATAGGCCTAGCGAAGCCCGGGACGAAGGCCATGATCAGCGCGCCGGGGATCAGCACGGACCCCAGCGCGATGGCATGCTGCAACAGGGCCGCCGCCAGCGCCGTTTCCGGCGCCACGCCCACCCACTGATAGGCGGCCACGACGGCAAGTTCATAGAGCCCCACATTCCCGGCGGGAACCGGCACCATGGTCACCACGGCGATGGAGGCGATCACCAGCACGATGATCTCCGGCCCCACGGGGATCCCGCAGGCGATGGCGACGCACCAGGCGGCCAGACCATCGGCGACGCGCCGCATCAGCATGAAAAAGACAGCGCCCCCAAGCCGCGCGGGACTACGCACCGCCTCCA
>CAMDOY010000125.1 GCA_945903655.1 Rhizobium sp. Q54
ACCACATCACGAACATCATCAACATAATAGATATCGGCGCCGAGGCCGCCCGCCATGGCGTCAGCCCCCACGCCACCGTCCAGCGTGTCGTTTCCGGCGCCGCCATCGAGGGTATCATCGCCCCCATAGCCATATATTTTGTCGGAGCCGTCGAGATCCGACAAGGAGTTGTTATTGGCGTTGCCGCTGATTTCGTTGTTCAGGTTATTTCCGGTTCCGCTGATGGCGGAACCGGAGAGCATAAGATTTTCAAGGTTTGCGCCCAAGGTGTAACGGTTGAGCGACGAAACAACCGTATCAACGCCTCCATTGGTGGCTTCTGTAACGGAGTCACCAACATTGTCGAAATAATAAACATCATTGCCGGTCGTGGAGGTGAAGCTGTTGAGCCCCACGACACCGACTTTCAGGAGGCTTGGGGTCACAGCGCTATTATCCGACATCAGGATGGTCGGCTTCGCGCTGTCCGCCAAAGTAACCCAGTTTTTCAACGTGACGGTTTCGCCGCTTGAAATGGTGGCGACGAGATCGTTGCCAACCTGGGTCCACAAGATGCTGCTGGCCCGAATGTTCGGCCCGAATTTCAGGATATCCCTGACTCCATCCGTCCCCAGGATGATCGTGTCATTTCCCGATCCAAGACCAAACAGATAGGTATCAGCACCCGCGCCGCCATCCAGCACATCGTCACCAGCGCCGCCATCAAGGGAATCATCTCCATCCCCAGCCGTCAGTCGGTCCGCGCCAGCCCCACCCAGCAATTTGTCATTGCCCGCGCCGCCATCTAGCTGATCGTCACCAGCGCCGCCATCAAGGGAATCGGCTCCATCCCCACCCGTCAGGCTGTCCGCGCCAGCGCCGCCCAGCAAGGTGTCATTGCCCGCGCCACCATCCAGCTGATCGTCGCCCAGACCGCCGTCGATCAAATCGTCGCCAGCATCGCCCGACAGAATATTATTCTGGGCGTTCCCCAGAATGATATTGTTCAGACCATTGCCTGCGCCACGGATTGCATTTCCCGTCAGTTCGAGAGTCTCGACATTGGCGCCCAGCGAATAACTCACCGAGGTTATGACCTTGTCGATCCCCTGGCCTGACGTCTCGGTGACCGTATCGTTGGCGTCATCGACCAAATAGGTATCGTTACCCTTGCCACCGGCCATGTCGTCGGCGCCTGCGCCGCCATCGATCCTGTTGTCTCCGTCATTGCCAATGATGATATTGCGGGCAGCATTGCCGGTTGCGTCAATATTCGTGGGCGCATTCGTTCCCCTGGCGTTCAGCAGGGTCAGGTTCTCCAAATTGGCCAAAGCAGCGAATGAGAAAGTGACATAGGAGCGGACCGTGTCCACGCCCGAGCCCGGGCCAGCGTCCTCCTGGACAACATCATTCACGCTGTCGACGACATAGGTGTCGTCGCCCAGCCCGCCAATCATGGTGTCGTCGCCGCTGCCGCCATCCAGCGTGTCATTGCCGGCGCCTGCGTCGATCCTGTTGCGACCATCATTTCCAATGATGATGTTCGCGCTGGCGTTGCCGGTGGCGTTGATGTCAGTGGCCGCGTTCGTGCCCCTGGCGTTCAGCAGGGTCAGGTTCTCCACATTTTGCAACGCCTCAAGGGAGAAGGTGACATAGGAGCGAACCGTATCCGTGCCATTGTCTGGAAGTTCCTGCACGATATCGCCGACATCATCCACGATATAGGTGTCGTCTCCCGATCCGCCGTTCAGGGTGTCTGCGCCCAGCCCACCATCGAGCGTGTCATTACCCCCCGCGCCGACGAGCAAGTTCTTGCCATCGTTGCCAATGAGGACATTGTTCTCCTTGTTGCCAATCGCCATAAGGGCGCTGGATCCGCCGCTTACGGGATTCAGAAGGGTGATATTTTCGATATTGGGGTAATCAGCGAGGTTGACGCTGAAATAGGACTCGACCGTGTCGTTGCCCTCACCGTTCAACTCCCGCACCTGATCATCCGCCCGGTCGATGACATAGGTGTCGTCGCCGCGCCCGCCGATCATCGTATCAACGCCCAATCCGCCATCGAGCGTGTCATCGCCATCCCTGCCCTCAAGCCTGTTATTCGCCTGATTGCCAGTCAAAAGGTCGTCGCCCGAGCCGCCAATGGCGTTTTCAATGAGGGATCTGACGTCCTCAAGGCCGGTTGTGGGATCCCGATAGAGATAGGCGTTGCCTATATTGCCGGGAAGAATGGCGTTGGGAGTCGCATCATGCGGCAGCAGATCTTCGGAGAACGTGCTGAAGTTTCCCGGCCGCAGATCAATTTTCAGATTTGTGCTGAAATTACTGAGGTCATAGGTATCGTCGCCACCGCCATCCCAGAGTATGGCGAAAAGGGTATACAAAACTTCACCCGAAGATCTTGTGATCGTGGCGGTTTCGTGTTGCTTCACGCCGTTGATAAATTGCACCCCGGTGACTGGATCCCATTTATAGACGGTTGCGCCGGAGTTGCTGTTAAAGTTTGCGCCATGTAGATACTGAACGGCGCGAATATCATCTATCCCAAGGGTCTGCACAGTGCTGTCGCCGTTGGTATTGCCTCCAATCACCTGGTTCCAGGAATAGAGCGTGGTGTAAAGTTGCGCCTGATGATCTTCCGGAACACCTCCGCCCCACCACCCACCAGCATCCAGGTACGCATGCTTCATTCCCAAAATGTGTAATAGTTCGTGTAGATAATTGTGAAACGCAAAAGTGCCTGGCAGCGAGACATCGGAAGTGTTAAATTTGACGTCGGATGGCCTGGGTAAGCCGCCGGTGGCGAGGCCGCTGTAACTGGGGTCCGCCACATAGGACGCCACCAGATCATGGGGCATACTGACGTCCACCTCGGTCCACTTGACTTGTGCGACGTTTGAGATTTGCGCGAGGGCGAGACGGAAGTTTTGTTCTTGAGCTGGCGTGAACGGGTGCCAAGCGAACTCTTTAATTCCTGGATAGGTGAACATCTGCTCTCGCTCTTTGGCGAACGCATATGTCGCGTCGATGGGCCCCGCCGAGGAGCCCGGGCCAATAAGGCCATCGATGTAGGGATTAAAGCTTAATTTCGCCGCCATGACGCCCCCCGCACAATTTCTGAAATATGAACCCGCAGGTCCCCCGCACCACGCCCGGGCGGACAATAAGGCGCCAGGGCGGGTGCTTTCGCGTTTGTGAATGTCTGTGACGCCAGCTGTGGGATCGCCATCTTGCCCCGACCATGGAGGCGCACAGGCTCAGGGTCCGCGTGGCCGCCCGCCCCGCCCATCTGCGCCGGCCCTGTCCGCACAGGAGGCGCCTGGAACATATGCAAGATACTCACGCCTCACCTCCACGATCCGCCGAAACCCGCCCCTCGCTGGTGGGGGCCACTCGGCGAAAACTCTGATGATCGGGCCTTCAACAAGCTGGCGAAATGTCCTCCACAATAGCGATGATCAAGCTGATCGTTTCGAAAATTCTTCGCATGATCCCGCGCACGACTTGGCAGCAGCTTAGGACAACATCTTGAACTTGGCAATTATATTCGCTTAGAGTCTTGAGCGTCATGGTTTACAAGGGTTCGACGCCGATCCTGACTGGAGTGGAAAATTGAGCGGAAACATCTCTGTTCGCAGGCCCTTCCTGTTTGGGGCCGTCGCCGCCGTGTCGCTCACGCTGGCGGGCTGTTTCCAACCCATGTACGGGCCTGGCCTCGGCATGGACATGCGCGGCGAGCTTCAGGCCATCGCCATCGAGCCGGCGTCAGGCAGGCTGGGTCACTATCTCACCGAGGAATTACGCTTTCTTTTCAATGGCACCGGCGACCCTGTTCCCCCCAGATACCGGCTCGTCGTCACCTTCACCCAGTCCGGGCAAACCAGTCTGGTGGACACGGTCACGGGACGCGCGACCTCCAACTCCCTTTCCGTGCGCGCCAACTACAAGCTTCTGCCCGCCATCGGGGGCGCGCCTCTCGCGGAGGGATATGTGGTCTCGCTCGCCGACTATGATCGCGGCAGCAACAGATACGCCAACGTCCGCTCCGCCCGCGACGCGGAAATCCGCAACGCCAAAGCCATGGCGGATCAGATCCGCACGCGCGTCGCCTCCTCGCTTCCGACCCTTTAGGGGCGCTCCCGGCTTGATCTGGCCCGGGGGCCGCGTCCTTGACCCATCCGGGAGCGGACAGTACTCTTTTCTTGCGGCGGCGCGCTTTGCGTGAAACGCCTGTTCTTCATGTCTGAGCAGAGCCGTACGCGGCTTGCGTCATAGGCGACCGAAAGACGTTCATCGTGCTGCTCGATATTTTGAAGGCCCCCTTTGTCTGGGCGTTGCGTAAATTGTTGAAGAATCCCACCGGCTCCTTTGCGCTGATTGGGCGGTTGCTGCGCGAACAGGGGCCACGGCATTGGCGCGGCTATCTCTTCGCCTTCCTCTGCATGGCGGCCATGGCCGCATCCACCGCCTCCGCCGCATGGGTGATGAAAGACGTCATCGACAAGGTGTTCATCGCCAAGAACATGACTGCGCTCTGGCAGATCGCGGGTTTTCTGGCCTTTGTGAGCCTGGTGAAAGGCTTTTCAGCCTATGGGCAGCAAGTAGCGCTCGCCCGGGTCGCCAACGCTATTGTGGCGGATGTGCAGCGCCGGGTCTTCGACAAGATGCTGACTATGACCGTGGGCTTCTTCCACACGCGGCACTCCACCGATTTTATCGCCCGACAGTCTTTCATAGGCCAGTCGGCCTCGAACGTGCTGAATGTCGTGATCACCGCCCTGTCGCGCGACACGCTGACCCTGCTCGGTCTTGTGGGCGTCATGGTGGCGCAAGATCCGCTCATGGCGGCGCTTGCGCTGATTTTCATGCCGCTCGCCGTGGTCAGTTCGCGCAAATTGGCGGTGCGCGCGCGCAAGGTCATGAGCACGGAATTCACCGGCTTCGCGCAGATCATGGAATCCATGCAGGAGGCGGTGCAGGGCATTCGCATCGTCAAGGCCTTCACCCTTGAAAAGCAGATGAGCGCCCGGCAGGAAGAATCCATCGGGAAGCTGGAGAAGGCCGCCAACAAACTGGCCGCCGTGAGCGCGCGCTCCAGCCCCATGATGGAGGCGCTGGGCGGCCTCGCCATCGCCGTGGTCATTGTTTACGGCGGCCTGCGAGTCATTGTCGATGGTCAGGCGCCCGGCGCTTTCTTCTCCTTCATCACGGCGGTGCTTTTGGCCTATGAACCCGCCAAGCGGCTGGCCCGCATGCATGTGGATCTCAACGCCTCCCTCATGGGCGTATCCATGCTTTATGACTTCCTCGACGAGAAGGATGTGGAACCCCATCTTTACGAGGGCAAGGCGATTGAGGTCACCCGGGGCGAAATCGAGTTTCGTGATGTCGTCTTCTCCTATCGGTCGGATGAGCCGGTGCTTCGCGGCCTGAGCTTTGTCGCCCAAGCCGGACAGACGACGGCCCTTGTGGGGCGCTCCGGCGGCGGCAAGAGCACGGTGATGTCGCTGCTGCTGCAATATTGGAATGTGGAGGGTGGATCGGTCCTGATCGACGGGCAGGATATCGGCACAGTCTCCAAGGCCTCCCTGCGGCGGCAGATCGCCTATGTGAGCCAGGACAGCTATCTCTTCTCGGGCACGATCCGCGACAATATCGCCATCGGCAAGCCGGGCGCCACGGAGGAGGAGATCCTCGCGGCGGCAAAGGCTGCTCACGCCCACGAGTTCATCGAAAAGTTCGACCATGGCTACGACACCAAGGCCGGCGAGCAGGGCATGCAGCTATCGGGCGGGCAGCGCCAGCGCATCGCCATCGCCCGCGCCTTCCTGAAAAACGCGCCCATTCTCCTGCTAGACGAGGCGACCTCGGCCCTCGACACAGAATCCGAGCGGGCCGTTCAGGACGCCCTCGCGCGCCTGCGCGAAGGCCGGACCACCCTCGTCATCGCCCACCGCCTCTCCACCATCCGCAGCGCGGACAAGATCTACGTCATCTCCGAAGGAAGCGTGCAGGAACAGGGACCGCACCAGCAGCTCATGGACAAGGCGGGCGTCTATGCGCTGCTCAATGAGGCGCAATCCATCTGAGGCGCAATGCGCTCAGGACCGGTTGTAGACATCCTCCAGGCGAACGATATCGTCCTCGCCCAGATAGGAACCCGTCTGCACCTCGATCAATTCAAGATTGATCTTGCCGGGGTTGACCAGCCGGTGAACGCAGCCGATGGGCAGGAAAATGGATTCATTCTCATGAATGCATTTCACCTCCTCGTTGATCGTCACCTCCGCCGTGCCGCGCACCACCACCCAATGCTCCGCACGGTGGAAGTGCTTTTGCAGGGACAGGCGACCATCGGGGCGCACAACGATGCGCTTGACCTGATGGCGCTCGCCCGCATCGATGGACTGGTAATGTCCCCAGGGGCGATAGACCCGCTTATGCTCGACCGCCTCCTGCCGTCCGCGTGACTTCAATTCGGCGACGAGATTCTTGACCTTGTCGGCATGGGCGGCGTTCAGCACGAGAACGGCGTCCTGCGTCGTCACCACAATCACGTCGCTGACGCCAATCACCGCCGTCAACTGATCAGGCGAGCGCACGAGGACATTTTGCGCGCCCAAAACGAGACCATCCCCCTGGATGCAGTTTCCATCCCCATCATGGTCGGACAACTCCATCACCGTCGACCACGCCCCCACATCCGACCAGCCGATATCGGCGGGAAGCACAACGGCGCGCCTTGTGTGCTCCATCACAGCGTAATCGATGGAGGTCTTGGGCGATGCGCCCATGGCCTCGGCGTCGAGAACCCGGAATTGCAGATCAAGCCTGGACGCGGCGACCGCCTGCGCGGCGGCTGCGGCGATCTCGGGCTGGAAGGCCTGCAACTCCTCCCGCATGACATCAGCCCGAAAGAGGAAATTGCCGGAATTCCAGAGATAGCCCTCGGCCACATAGGCCCGGGCCTTCTCCTCGGTCGGTTTCTCGATGAAGGCCGCCACCCGACGGGCCGCCGAGCCGCGGCTCACAGATTCGCCCGGATGGATATAGCCATAACCTGTGGCGGGATGGTCGGGCTCTATGCCGAGGGTGACGATGAACCCATCCGCCGCCGCTGCGCCAGCCTCGACACAGAGCGCAGCGAAGGCCTCGGGCTTTCGAACGATATGATCGGCGGCGAAAATGCCCACGATGGTCTGCGGCCCCCGCAGCAAGGCCAGCTCCGCCGCAATCCCCATGGCGGTGGCGGAGTCACGGCGCAGGGGCTCAAGGACGATCTCCGCCTCCATGCCGATCTTGGCGAGCTGCTCGGCGACGAGGAAGCGATATTCCACATTGGTCAGAACCACCGGCCGCTCAAAATGGGGGGATGCGAGCGACAGAATCGTGCGCTGGAACGTGGAGAGCGGATCGAGCAGCGGGATGAATTGCTTGGGGAGGCTCTCACGGGATTCCGGCCACATCCGGGTGCCGGAACCGCCACACATGATAACAGGGAGAATCTTCTGCATGGAGCCTCACGGACTGAGTCTATCAACGATAATTATCATGCCGAGCCGCTCTCACAAACCGACGTAGGGTCTGCTGACAACAGCCTAGCCGCTCGGCCTGGCGCAAAACGCCCCGTCCGCCGAAACGTTCCGCCCGCCGCTTTGGGCGCCCCCGCCTGGCCCGGGGCCTAGTCCATCTCGAGCTTGCGGGCGGCCACCAGCGCCGTCCATTTGGCGATGTCCTTTTTCACATAGTCGGTGAACTCGGCGGGGCTCATGGGCATGGTCTCCAGCGCTTCGCTGGACAGTCGCTGCTTGAGTTCAGGCGAATTGATGAGCTTGTTAATCTCGGCGTTGAGCCGCTCGGTGATGGCGGGCGGCATGTTGGGTGGGCCCATGATGCCATACCATTGCACCCCGTCGAACCCGGGAAGACCCAGCTCCTCCAGGGTCGGAACCTCCGGCAGAAGGGGGTGGCGGCGTGCGCCCGTCACCGCCAGAGGCCGCAGCTTGTCGGCCTTGATCTGGGACAGGGCGGCGGCGAGGCCGGGGAAGAGCACCTGTGTATGGTTGCCCAGCACATCCATGATGGCCGGCGAAATGCCGCGATAGGGCACATGGCTCATGGAGGTCTGGGTGGCCTCCTTGAATTGCTCCATCACCAGATGGGTGAGGGTGCCCGCGCCAGCGCTGCCATAGCTGAGCCCGGTGGGGTTGGCCTTGGCATAGGCGACGAGCTCCTTGACCGACTTCACCGGCGTCTCCGGCGAGACCACCAGCACATTGGGCGTGCCGCCGACCATGCCGATGGCGGTGAAACCCTTCACCGCATCATAGGGCAGCTTGCGGACCGCCGGATTGGTGCCGTGGGTGCCCACATAGCCCAGCATGAGCGTATAGCCGTCAGGCGCCGCCCTGGTCACAGCCTGAGAGGCGATGAGGCCTCCGCCCCCGCTCTGGTTCTCGATGACAAAGGCCTGCCCCAGCACCTCACCGAGGCGTTCGCCCATGGTGCGGGCGACCAGATCCACCCCGCCGCCGGGGGCGACCGGCGCGACGATCTTGATGGTGCGCGACGGCCAGACCTCCTGCGCGCGCCCGGTCATAGGCCAGAGCGCGGTCGCTGCGGCGAGGGAAACGCCGCCTGTCAAAGCCTGTCTGCGGTTCATTGGGGGTCTCCTGGGACGCGCCGTGATTCACGAAGCGCATAACTATCCGAAAGCGCCGCATTTTCCGAGTCACGCTTTGCGGCGCAAGACGTCAAGCCACGGATGCCTCAGCCAGATCGGCGCCGCGAAGCCCCCAAGCGCTCAATCGGTCAGGAGCTTGCGGTATTTCTCGACCTCGCGCGGCACCAGCGCCTCCACATAGGGCGGGTCGAACTCCTGCCCCGCCGCGACCACCGCGGAGAGTTCCGACAGGCGCTTACGATAGGCCGGGTCTTCGGAGGCCTTGCGCAGGGCCTCGTTCAGGCGGGCGACGATGGGCCCGGGCGTATCCTTCGGCACGAAGAGCGCGTTCCAGCCCTCGCCCTGAAACTCGGGGATGCCGCCCTCGACCGCCGTCGGCACATTGGGCAGGGTCGGCAGGCGCTGGGCGGAGGCCACGACCAGCCCCTTCACCGCGCCGCCCTCGATGGACCCCGCAAGGGAGGTTGCGGTGTCGCAGACCCCATCGAGATGCCCGCCCATGAGATCGTTCAAAGCAGGCCCCGCGCCCCGATAGCTCACCATGTTCACGTCGATCTTGGTGGCGGCGAGAAACTGCCTGCAAATGAGATAGTTGGAAGACCCCACGCCCGCATGGCCGAGGCT